>JAEUAF010000290.1 GCA_019695485.1 Sorangium sp. | reverse complement strand
AAAGCGGCCCTGCTTGGCGGCGCGATCGAGTGACTGGTTGGTGGCGGCGAGGATGCGGCAGTCGACCTTCAGCGTCTCGCGGCCGCCGAGGCGAGTCACCTCGCGCTCCTGCAGCACGCGCAGCAGCTTGGCCTGCATCTCTAGCGGCATTTCGCCGATTTCATCGAGAAACAGCGTGCCGCCGTTGGCTTCCACGAACAGCCCAGTGCGCGCCGTGCGCGCATCGGTGAAGGCGCCGCGCGCGTGACCGAACAGTTCGCTCTCCAACAGGTTTTCTGGGATTGCGGCGCAATTGACCGCCAAGAACGGCCCGGTTCGCCCGCTGCGCTGGTGCAGCGCGCGCGCCACGAGTTCCTTGCCGGTCCCGCTCTCACCAGTGACGAGCACTGAGGCGTCGCTCGGAGCCACCCGGTTTACGACATCCGTTACACGTCGCATGGCCGGGCTATCACTCACCGTGGCCGGTAACTCGTGCCCGTCCACGCGGCGACGCAGGCGTTTGAGCTCGTCCTGCAGACCTCGCTGCCGCACCGCGCGCTCGAGGCTCAGTGCCAGCGTACCCATCGAGATGGGCTTCGTGATGAAGTCGTAGGCCCCGGCGCGCATCGCGCCCACGGCGTGCTCTTGACTACCGAAGCCGGTCATCACCATGACCACCAGATCTGGACGTTTTGCGAGCGCCGCTCGGCACATGTCGAGGCCGTTCATCTCTTCCATGTGGATGTCCACCAACAGCACACGAAAGTCTCTGGAATCTAGGGCGGTCAGCGCCTCGTTCGCGGAGGTGAAACAGCTGACCGCGTAGCCGCGACGCGTGAGGTCCGCCTCCATGAGGTCGCACATCTCGCGTTCGTCATCGACCACCAAGATGCTCGGCGCGTCGGCTGCGCCGGCGTTCTGAGGGGAGCTTTTAGGTGGAGAAGGGACGGCCTTCGGTGCTTCCACAGGTTCTAGGCGCGGGGCCGCCGGGCTCCTCAGCTCGTGCAGAGCGCTATCAGTTGCGGGGAGTCCCACCTCATCGAACGCGTCGAGAGCCCTCAGGCCAGTTGCTTCCACAGCATGGGCTTAGCATGCTGCGTGCCAGGCCCCCGAAGCGGCCCCAGCGTGGAAATGTGGGCGGCGCGACTCGTCAGAGTGTGGCAGCTTGCCTCGCTGCTCCGCTCGGCGTGACAACTTGCCTCGCTCGTGCCTCGCGCGAGGGGCGTGTTCCTCGGTTGCCTGCGCCCGGCGGGCAGGCGGTACGATTCCTGCTTTTCGATGGGCAGTGCTGCAGGTAGGGGAAGTTTTTTGATGAGATCTCAGGCGGTCGAGGAGCTCGAGTGGAGAATCCAGCAGTTGGACGAGCTCCGACGCTCGGATCGGCGCAGTGCTATTTCGCGGGTGACTTCAATTATCGGGCATTTGCTCGGAACGCCGTTGAACGTGATTGCAGGTCGCGCGGCGCTGATTCGCGCTCACGCCGGTGACGACACCGCGATTTCGGAGGATGCCGCGCGCATCGAACGCCAAGTCGAACAATTGGCGACGCGAATTCGGGCCGTGATGGAGTTCCTTTCCGTTCCCATCCCTCCTGTGACGCCGGGCAAGGTGGGCGCCCTGTTCGATGACGTGGCCGGTCTGTACGAGCCGTTGGCGCGCGCGCGCGGGCTCAAGTTGGAGATCGGCGAGCCGACGACCGCAGCCGCAGAGCGCGAGGTGGATCGGAGTGCTCTCTTTGCGACGCTGACGAGCTTGGTTTCCTTGGCGGTGCAGGAAGCGGTGCCGCACGGCACGATAGAGCTCTCTGCGCTGCCGGCGGAGGCGAGCGGTGGAGAGGCAACGCCTGCCGGATTCGTGCGCTTCCGGCTGTGGGTTCCTGGCATGCGCACGCCCAAGCTGCTGAAGCTCGAGCGTATGGTCACCCCAGAGAGTAGCGACGCCGCCTGGTTGAATCGGTTGCAAGTGCTTTGCATCTGCGCCGCCACCGCCGAACGTTCGGGCGGCTGCCTCGAAGTGGGCGTCGCCAGCGCGCTCGGCAGCGAGTTGTTGTTGCTGTGGCCGTGCTGCGCGTGATCGCTTCGAGATCGCGTAAGGTGCTCTGATTTGGCGTGAGCGCCTGTCACTCTGCGGGGTAGGCGGGTGTGGCCTCTTTGTGGCACAAAGCGTGCTTAGGCGAGGTTGCCATGACGCATGCAGAACGCTCGGCCCGCGCCTTCGAGCAGGCCCGCTCCTGCCCCGCCTGCGGAGACGACGAGATCTATCGCTCCATGATGCGGGGCGCTTTGGAGCGCGCCTTTCACTGGATTTGGCGCGTGCGACCCTACCGCTGCAACGCCTGCTACCGCAGATTCTGGAGGGCCGACACTCGACCGCGCCTCGGCGCGACCCGTTGAATCGGGTCGCGAACGAGCCCGACGGCTCGCAGCAAGTTGCGCCGAGTCCAGACCTGCACGTCTCGCCGTGGCGATCGTGTCAGCCTCACGATCGCCACAGTCGAATCTCCACGCCGGCCCGGGAGAGATAGAACGTGCGTTAATGGCCGAGTGGGTGCTTGGCACAGTCCTCGCAGTCCTCCGAGGGAGAGGGGCCTATTTGCCACCGCGCTCGCCCCTGAGCGTGCGGTTGGCTTCGAGCCTCGAGAACCCAGGAGTGAATTCCCAATGAAACCCAATTTGCTAGTCGCGATTGCGGCCACCCTCGTTTGCTTCGGTTGCGATCGCAGCGTTGAAAAGAAGACGAGTGACTTGGCGGAGACCCGCCAGAAGGCTGCAGAAAATATGGTCGCGGCGCGGGGTGAGGCCGCAGACAAGTCCGCCAAAGCCTACGTCGAGGCGGAGGAGAAGGTCGGGAAGGAGCAGGCCAACGTCGACAAACAGGCCGTCGAAGTCGCCCGCTCGATCGAAACCGAACGCGTTGACCTGAAGACGCACATGGAAGAGCAACTCGGGAAAATCGACAAGCGCATGATCGACTTGAATACGAAGATCGCCACCTCCAAAACTACCAAGTCTCCGCGTCAGGAACTCGAGGTTTCGTTGCGTGGCTTGCAGTCGAAATCCGCGACTCTACGCAAGAACGTGGATGGCGTTCGAACCGCGACCGAGGTCTCGCTTGGCGCGACCAAGGTCGACTTCGATGCCGCGCTCGTCCAAATCGAGAAGTCACTCGACGAGCTCGAGCGCAAAGTCTGAGGTTGCTCGCTCTAAAGAAAGGATTTCCTGATGCTAACTTTGCTCTTGATCGTACTAATCGTGGCTGCGTTGGGGGCTGCTCCGGCCTGGCCTCACAGTCGGAGCTGGGGCTACTATCCGAGCGGTGGGCTCGGCTTGGTGGTTGTGCTTCTGCTCCTATTCGTGGTCTTTCGCCACGGCTAGTAAACGCGCGGGCGACTCCCCGGCTCAGTCGGGGAGAGCCGGGCCCGTGGCGACTCATCGATCCGGGGGTGGCTCGGGGGTGCGCGTGACGGCGCCCGCCTCTGCCTCGCAGAGCTCGCGGTCGTAGGTGCGCAGCGAGGCGAGCGCGACCGCCGCAATCACGGGGCCCACGATCAGCCCGATCAGTCCGAAGATCTTCACGCCTCCGAACAGAGCGATGAAGGTGAGCAAGGTCGGCACATGGCCGTGGTCGCCGACGAGCTTGGGGCGAATCACGTAGTCCGATAGCATCACCACGATCAGCGTGCCCCATAAAAGCTCGAAGATCCCAGCGCCGGGGCGACCGCTGGCGATGAGCCCGACCCCGACCGGAATCCACACCAGGAAGGTGCCCACCGCGGGGACCAACGAACATGCTGCCGTCAGCAGGGCGAGCAGCACGACCTCGGGAACACCCCCGAGCGCGTAGCCGACACCAGCCAAAACGCCTTGCGCGACGCCGGTGAGCATCGTGCCGATGAACACCTCTTTGCCGACCTTCTGAAACTCGTCCAGAACGACCCGCGTGTGCAACGGATGAAGCGGGAGCATGCGTTCCGCGCGTCGCAGCAACGCGCCCCAATGACGCAGCACGAAGTACGTCGAGAGGATCGCGAAGAACAGCGTCAGCAGCGCTTCGAGCGTGGCGTCGGCCACGACCCCGAACGCCGTCGTCAGCTTCAGAGCGGCCTCCGAGGCGAGCGCTCGTACGTGCCCGGTGACGTCGATGGGGCCGAAGGGGAGCCTTTTCGAGGCCTCGTCCAAGCGTGTCAACACGGTGCGTAGCCCGCCTTCGGGGGCGAAGCCGCGCGCGAGGTTCCCGGCGGCCACGACACCCCGCACGATCACGAAATAGGTCACGGCGAGCAGGCCGCCCACGGTGGTGAGCGCCGAGCCAAGCGCAAGCAGAGCCGCCGCAAGCACCGGCCGCATGCGGCGAGCCAACAGTCGCTCGTACACACCCGATAGCGAAAAGGCCAGCAGGGTCCCCAGAAACAGGCCCGAGGAGACCGGCAAAGACAGCCAGATCAGCACAGCGACGGCAGTGAGCGCGAAGATGCCGAGGGCTCGGCGCTGGCTATTCGTCGAAGTGAGCAAGGCCAAGCTTTATCCTTGCGCTCCGCGTGGCGCTACCGGTGTGAGGTCAGCCTAGCGCTTTTTGAGCCAAGCGAGCCCCTCGTGGAGTGTGGCGCTGGTGAGCGCGTTGACTCTTCGAAGCGTGGCGTAGACGCCATCGAGGACCGCCAGATGCGTGGACTCCACCAGACTCGTGGTTGGGGCGAGGGGCGGCACCTGGCGCGCCCAGGCATACGGCTTGCGCGTCAAGTCCTTCTGGACTTCCTGTACGGCCGTTGCCCCCTGCTCGATCGCGTCCTCCAGGAGTGCACGGTAGGCGTCCAGACGATCGAGTGTGTCGTTACGGTCGGCGCGCTCGTCGCTTCGGGCCTGGTTGTCGGCGGGTGCTGCGTTGTCTACCGCGCCGACCGTCGGTCCCGGTGTGACTCCGGGCGCGCCCGTCGGGGCGGTAAGCGGCAAACTCTCCGCCATCCAACTTTGAATCTTGGCGTAGACGTCGGCATGGTGCGAAAGCGTCATGTGCAGGACCCCTGGCACGATGGCGACGTGATCTGGCGCTAAGTGCGCCTGTCTTGCTGGGGCGGTCGCGCTTTCCAGGCGCACGAGCGCGTCCCCGAAGAGCTGCGTCATGAGGTGCTTTTCGCTGCGGTTCAGGGCTCCTGCCACGACGTAGTGATCGATGCCTGCGGCGAGAGGGACCGGCTCTGGGCGCGTCGCGTCGAGCCCGTCGAGATTCCGGCCCTGCCAGTCCTCGTCGAGAATGCTTCCATGACGCAGATCCTTCACGCCCGCGCTACGCAGATTGCCGAGCTTCCCGGTCAGACGCACGATCGGGTGGTCGATCGCCCCGAGCACGAGCGACGCCAAGTGCCCGGCTTTCTCGAAGGGCGAGCCGAGATGCGGTGAGCCGAGATAGAAGGCGCGTCGCGTGTGACCGAGCCAACCTTGGCTCTGGAGAGCGGCATAGTGGCACGCGCTTCGAATCAAGAGCCCACCCATGCTGTGCCCGATCAGCGTCAGCTCGTCGACGGGCAGCGGATAGGCGCTGAGCAGCTCCTCCAGCAGCAACGCGAGCTTTCGCCCATTCTCCGAGACGTGAAGGCCGCTATTATAGCGCACGTAAAACGGGGTGATGCCGAAGTCGTCGCGAAGCAAGCTGCCATACGAGACCGCTCGATTGCCAGGAAACGCCCAGCACGCCTCGGTCTGTGCCATGCCGTGCACCAGCACTGCCACGCGACGAGTCAATGGGGCCCCCGTGGCAGCGAGCGACGCCGCCGTCAGCGCGAGTGGACGCCCTGCTTCGTAGAAGCTCATCTGAATCGAGAGCGCGTTGCCCCGGCGCTCCAGGTAATCGCCGAGCACGGCGTTCAGGGCGGCATCTGCGGATGCTTCTCGTTGGCTCACGCTACACTCTGCCACGATTTTGGGCCGTGTCCTGCGCCGGTCCGAGCTCCGCCTTCCAAGGGTAGGCCGGAAAACGTAGTCGATCTATGCTCGGCGCGTGAACGTTCAGGAACGCACTATCTCGGGTGAAGTCGAGGTCGAGACCGCGTCGCTGCGCAGGCTGGTCGACAGCTTGCCAGCCATGGTCGCGTATTGGGACAGCGAGCAACGCTGCCGCTTCGCGAACCGAGCCTACGAGAAGTGGTTTGGCGTTTCCCCGGAAGCGCTGATCGGTACCCATATCCGCGAGTTACTGGGCCCGCTATATGCGCTGAACTTGCCCTATATCGAGGGCGCTCTGCGCGGCGAAACGCAGGAGTTCGAGCGAGAGATTCCCGACCCGGCAGGGGGTCCCGCCCGCTTCAGTCAGGCGCTTTACATTCCCGACTTCGTCGGCGGAAAAGTGCGTGGCTTCAGTGTTTTGGTGACCGATATCACGCGCCGTCAGCGGGCCGAGGCGGCGTTGGTCGAGCTAGAGCGCCAGCTGCAAGTCGCCGAGCGGCTGACTGCCATGGCGCTGCTTGCCGGAGGCATCGCTCACGAAGTCAACAACCCCTTGATGGCGGTGCTGGGGAACATCGACCTTGCGCTGGAGAACCTCGACAGCCAAAAACCCGATCCACGGGAGCTGCGTGAGCTGCTCGTCGAGGCAAGCATCGGCGCGAAGCGCGTTCGGGATACCGTACAGCACATGAAGCTTCTTTCGCGCGCAGATGGATCGACGCGGGAGGTGGTCAATGTCGAGGACGCTCTCGAGTACGCCATGCAAGCGGCTCTGAACGCCATCCAATTTCGCGCGCGGCTGGTGCGTGAGTTCGACGGCGTCGCGTTCGTGCGCGCCGATGTCTCCCAGTTGGTGCAGGTATTCGTGAATCTGCTGGTCAATGTGGCGCAGGCATTCGAAAAAGAGCAAGCCCTAGCCAATTCGATCCGCGTTTGCATGCGGATCGAGGGCGAGCACGTCGTGGTAGAGGTGGGGGACAATCGCAGCGAACCCCCCGCCGCCTTCGAGCCATTCTTTGCGCCCGAAGATGTTCGGCGCGGTGTGGGCCTGCGCTTGACGGTTTCACAGGGGCTCGTGACGGCGCTCGGCGGTACGCTCTTGGTTTCGCGTGACGCTTCGCGCGGCAGCGTGTTTCAGGTCCGGTTGCCGTGCGTGGCTCCGCCGGTGTCGGCAGAGCCGACCGTGTGTGGGGCGGATCTCGATTTGCCGGCGGTGCGGAAGCCCGATCAGCGTCCACGTATCCTCGTGATCGATGACGAGTTGGCACTCGGACAGATTTTGCAACGCGCTCTCTCCAGAGACTATGACGTGACGCTGCTGACCCACGGGCGCGATGCGATAGCCCTGCTCTCGGCAGCGGACACACCGGGCTTCGATCTGATTCTGTGCGATCTAATGATGCCCGACGTGAATGGGGAAGACGTATTCGAAACGGTCACCCGCGCAGAGCCGGACCTCGCGAAGCGTTTCGTGTTCATGACCGGAGGCGCGTTCACGCCCCGCGCGCAGCGTTTCTTGGCGGAGCAATCCGCGGTGGTGCTCGAGAAGCCGTTCGACATGGCGACCGCACGCGACCTTCTAGAAGCAGAGCTCGCTCGCCTCAGCGTCTCCGACTAAGGCGAATATTCCGCGAATATTCGCGATAAATGCGCTCACTGCGAAGTTACCCACATGCACTTCTTCGTGTGAGTGTGATGCATTCTTCTCGTACGCGTGGTGCGTTCGGCCGGCTGCTACGTCGCTTTGCCCACATGTCGTTCTTCGCCACTCCGAACGCCACGCTGCATAACACAGACTCTGAGCGCGAATTTTCGTTAGACCTTTGCGTCGCTGCGCCCTAACGTGTGCCGCGTTCGCTGACTCTTTCGTTGTGAGGGCTCATGTCTCAGAGGCGCCTGTTCTTCTTTTTGTCCCCCGCGCTCTTTCTGCTTCCTCCGGCATGCGGTGGCGACGACAACTCTGACTCGAGCAGCGGCGGCGCGTCGCTGAGCGGCGGCGCCCCCGCGCAGGGCGGCAACGCCAATCTCGGTGGTAAGCCTTCCGGCGGCCGCAGTGGTGGCGCTGGCGAAGTGTCTGCTGCGGGCGCAGGCATGAGCGGCGCGGGAGCTCAGGCAGGTGAGTCTGCTGGGGGCACGGGCATCACCGGCGGCGTCGGCGGGATGGCGTCCGGCGGAAGCGACGCGGGTGGGGCTGGTGGCGTTGGCGGCGGAGGCTCCGTCATGGCAGCAGCCATCGCCGTCGGGCGCCTGCATAGCTGCGCGGTGACGACGGCGGGTGCGGTGGTTTGCTGGGGCGCAACCGACCATGGTCAAGTGGGCAACGGCGTCATCGATCCCTCTTCTGACGGCGTTTTCTCGAGTCCCGTGGCGGTCGAGGGCCTTTCCACGGGGGCCACCAGTGTCTCCTCCTTCGGGGATCACACCTGCGCTGTCGTGTCGGGCGGGGTCATGTGCTGGGGCGCGAACGATCAGGGGCAGCTCGGTGATGGCACGCGCACGGAGTCAGCCGTGCCCGTCGCGGTCAGCGGCCTCACGTCGGGCGTGGTCGCTGTGGCAGCTGGCGAGTCCCACACGTGTGCGCTCACTGATGCCGGCGCGGTGCAGTGCTGGGGCAAGAACGACTACGGGCAGCTCGGTGACGGCAGCAGCGTCGACTACTCGCTGATGCCAGTGACCGTGACGGGCATGTCGTCTGGCGTAAAGGCGATTGCGGCTGGCCTCGGCCACAGCTGCGCAGTGACCAGCGGCGGCACGGCGAAGTGCTGGGGCAGCAACCTCTATGGCGAGCTCGGCATGGGCACCAGTGGTAGCGGCATGCACACGCCAACGACCGTGGCCGGTTTGACTTCGGGAGCGACGAGCGTTGCCGCTGGCGCTAACCTGTCTTGCGGGACGACCAGCGCCGGTCGTGTCCTTTGTTGGGGCAGGAACGACGACGGCCAGGTCGGCAACGGCAGGTCCGGCACGCAAGCCCTCGAAGAGACCGCGGTTGCCGTCGATGGTGTCAGCTCGGGAGCGACGGCCGTCTCGGCTGGCTACGGCTTCACCTGCGCGGTCATTTCGGGCGCCGCCAAATGTTGGGGCAATAACTTCTATTTGGTGCTCGGAAACGGCGAAGCGCCGGGGTTTTCGTCGCCGACTCCGGTGGCTGTGAGCGGCCTTTCCAGCGGCGTCACGGCGATCGCGGCGAGCAGCTCCGACCATGCGTGCGCGCTGACCGTAGCGGGCGCCGTCAAGTGTTGGGGCAGCGCCGGGGGCGCCCTCGGCGGCGGTAATTCCGACGACGCCCCGACGCCGATCGGCGTGGTCGGCTTCCCTTGAGGTCGCTGCCGCCCTAGGTTTGGGCGGATGAAGGAGCGACATCGGAGCCCAGGTGACTCGCTGGGCCGCTTGCTCGACTACGCAGCTGGTCACCGTCGGCGCGTCTGGTTGGCGACGCTGTGTTCGATTCTGAACAAGTTGTTCGACATCGCGCCGGAGATTTTGATCGGCGTCGCTGTCGACACCGTGGTTCGGAAGCAAGAGTCCGTACTGGCCACGTTCGGCGTCGTCGACGTCAAGGCGCAGCTCGTTCTGCTTGCCGCGTTGACGTTGTTGATCTGGATTTGTGAGTCGCTGTTCGAATTTCTCTACGGCGTGCTGTGGAGGAATCTGGCGCAGACCATCCAGCACGAGCTGCGCGTGGACGCCTATGGCCACGTGCAAAGGTTGTCGATGGCGTATTTCGAGAACAGAAGCAGCGGCAGCCTCGTCACGATCTTGAATGACGACATCAATCAGCTCGAGCGCTTTCTCGACGGCGGCGCGAACGCGCTGATCCAGGTTGCGACCTCCACGCTGCTGGTCGGAGCCGTGTTCTTCTACCTGGCTCCAGCAGTGGCGCTGCTCGCCATGTTGCCGATCCCGGTGATCCTGGTCGGCGCGTTCTACTATCGGCGCCGCGCCGAGCCGCTCTACGCCGCGGTTCGCCAGCAAGCGAGCGCCATTGGTGCGCGACTCGCCAACAACCTCTCTGGCATCGCCACCATCAAGAGCTACGTGGCCGAAGAGCGCGAACTTCTGAGCCTCTCCGCCGATAGCCGCGCGTATACGGAGGTCAACGCGCGCGCGATTCGCGTGTCCTCCGCGTTCATTCCGCTGATTCGCATCGCCGTGCTGGCGGGCTTCGTGGCCACCTTGATTATGGGCGGCTTCATGACCATCGAAGGACGGCTCGCGGTCGGCTCGTTCAGCGTGTTGGTGTTCCTCACGCAGCGCCTGCTCTGGCCGCTCACGAACCTGGCGCAAACGGTCGACCTCTATCAGCGCGCGATGGCCTCCACCCGGCGCGTGCTCGACCTCTTGGAGACGGACCGTCGCGACGACGGCGCAGGCCTGCCGTTGTCCAAGGCCGAAGTCCGCGGCGAGATCGAGTTCAAAGATGTCGAGTTTGCGTACGAGGGTCGGAGTGGGCTGCTAAAGAAGCTAAATTTCACGATCCCGGCGGGAACGACGGCCGCTTTCGTGGGCACGACCGGGTCCGGCAAGAGCACCGTCGTCAAGCTGCTGCTGAGGTTCTACGAGCCGTCGGGGGGCGCAATCTTACTCGACGGGCGCCCGCTCGATTCGCTGCTGGTGTCCGACGTGCGAAAGGCCATGGCCTTCGTCAGCCAAGACGTGTTCTTGATCGATGGCAGCGTGGCGGAGAACATCGCCTATGGCAGCGGCGTGGTCGACCCCGAGCGCATTCGCGCAGCCGCCCGCTTGGCCGAAGCCGATGAGTTCATCATGGCACTGCCCCAAGGTTACGACACTGCGGTCGGCGAGCGGGGGCAGAAGCTCTCGGGCGGCCAGCGCCAGCGCGTATCGATCGCGCGCGCGATCCTGAAAGATGCACCGATCCTGATCTTGGATGAGGCCACCTCGTCCGTGGACAATGAAACCGAAGCTGCGATTCAGCGCTCGCTCGAGCGGATCGCGATCGGTCGCACGACGCTCGTCATTGCGCATCGCCTGACCACGATTCAAAACGCGGATCAGGTATTTTCCCTCGAGGATGGCAACATTGTCGATAGACGGAGCAAGGCCGCTTCCGCCGCGCAGTGAGCCGTCGAGCGGGCCCGCAGCGAGCCGCACCTCGCTCGGCGAGCTATCGCTGTTGTTCCTGCGCCTCGGCGCCACCGCCTTCGGAGGACCGGCCGCCCACATCGCGCTCATGAACGACGAAGTCGTGCGGCGCAGACGCTGGCTGAGCGAAGAGCGTTTCCTCGACTTGCTTGGCGCCGTGAACCTGATCCCTGGTCCAAACTCTACCGAGCTCGCGATTCACATCGGTTGGGAGCGCCGGCGCTTCGCGGGGCTGCTGGTGGCGGGTGTCTCGTTCATCGTGCCAGCCATGCTGATTAGCGGCGTGTTCGGCTGGGCGTACCTGCGGTTTCACGCGCTGCCGGCGCTCGGCTTCGTACTCTACGGAGTGAAGCCCGTGATCCTCGCCGTTGTCGCGCAGGCGATCTGGGGGCTCTTGCCCAAGGCCGCACACAGCGCATGGTTGCGCGTGCTCGCGCTGGGGTGCGTCGTGCTCGCCGCCTCGAACATGAACGAGCTCGGGTTGTTGTTCGGGGCGGGGGCGCTTTGCGTCGCGCGCGCATTTGCCCGCGGAAACACGCGCGGCACGCTGCTCGTGAGCCCCTGGCTGCCGCTAGCCCTCGGCTCGGGAGCGGCCTCCGGCGTTCCGCTTTCGTCTCTTTTCTGGGTGTTTGCGAAGATCGGGTCGGTCTTGTTTGGGAGCGGCTATGTGTTGCTGGCGTTTCTGCGCGCGGATTTGGTACTACGGCTCGGCTGGCTGACGGAGGCGCAACTTATCGACGCCATTGCCGTCGGGCAGCTGACTCCGGGCCCGGTGTTCACGAGCGCGACGTTCATCGGCTACTTGCTGGCCGGGCCGGGTGGCGCGCTGGTGGCTACTGCGGGGATTTTCCTGCCCGCTTTCGTATTCGTCGCCTTGAGCGGTCCGCTGCTGCCGAAATTGCGCAGCGCCCCCGCAGCCGCGGCGTTTTTGGACGGCGTGAACGTCGCGTCGCTGGCGCTGATGATCGTCGTGACTTCGAAACTCGCGCGCGCAACGCTCGTCGATTTGCCGAGTGTGGTGCTGGCCCTGCTGGCGCTGTTGGCGCTGATCAGGTTCAAGCTCAACGCCACTTGGCTCGTGGTGGGCGGCGCCGCCAGCGGGTGGGCGCTGCATGCCCTCGGCGTGGGCGCAGGCTGAGCCGTCAGCCGCATGGTCATTTTGACTCGTCTGCGATTGACGTATTGTGAGCCCGGACGAGGCATGGAATTCTTGGCGGAAACGGCATGAACGGGGGAGCTTCTCGTAAGACTTGGGCGACGCTGCTGGCGCTGGTCGTCACTACGCCGTTGGCGTTCGCGTTTGGTCTCGGCGCCCCTCAGGCAAACCAGCCGAGCGCCGCCCCGGTGCTGCCAAGTGCGGCGCCAGTCGAGGCCGCGCCGCCTGCGAAACCCGAAACGCCGTGGACGACCGCGCCACCGGAATACTGCGTTGAGCGCCTGCTCGGTCCGGTCGCGGCGATGGCAGGCGTGCTGCCAAGGCAAGTGACGAGCGCGCCAGCGGATCACGAACCGCGGGCTGACTGGCTCGATCGCATGGGGCGCGGCGCCGAGGCGCTCGCCAAGGTCTTCGGGGAGGACGGGCGCCCCGCTGCCTTCAGTCAGATCATCGCGACCATTCCGGACCCGGTCGACTCTGGGCTCGACTACGAGTTCGAAACCGCGCTGCACGCCGTATGGCGGGGGATGGAGGAGCCGCTCGGTAAGCAGGTGTTTTATCGGGACCGAAGCTGGCTGCCTTGGGATGATCGACAGGGATCAGTCGACCAGCAACACGAGTCGGAACGCTGCCGCCTATCGACGCCCGGTGTGGTCCTGTTTCGAGGCTCGGGCGAGGCCCGCGGCAGTGTTTCCGTGCTCTGGCTCGTGGGAGAGTCCCCCACGAGTGGCCTCAGGCAAGCCGCCTTGCATAGCGCCCTCGGTCTCGCGCAGCGCTTTCGTGCGGCAGGCGGAACGCCGCCCCCGGGTGCTGCCGCCGAACCCGTGCGCATCGTGGGCCCTACGTTTTCGGGGAGCGCGCAGTCGCTGCGTCTCGCGCTGCGCGAAGCCGCCAGCGAGCTCCCCGCGCCGCTCGATTTTCGCGTGATCAGCGGGACGGCTACGGGCTCGGAAGTGCCGCATTGGCTTGGCGGTGACGGCGAAGCGCTCACCCAACCCCCGCTCTCGAGTCGCATCTCCTTTGCGGCCACGACCGTACCCGAAGCCACCATCGAGTGCGCGTACCTCTGGTTTCTCAAGAACCGCTTCGGTGTGGACACCGAGCCAGCTCTCGACGGGCCCGGCGCGGAAGCCCAGGGGCCCGAACGCCTGCAGGGCGTCGCCACCTTGAGCGAGTCTGGTACGGAATTCGGCGCTACCTCCGGCAGCGAGGGCAGCCCCCCGGGGGCGACTGAGGCCGCGAAGCCGCCGTCGCGCGCAGCAGGTTGCCGTTGGGCGCCGGGCTCGGCCTTCTCCTTTCCCTATCATATCTCCGCGTTGCGCGACGCCTACGAGGCTCTCGATCATCGCGACGAGCAAGGACGCAAGGACGCCAGTATCGCGCGCGCGAC
>JAEUAF010000235.1 GCA_019695485.1 Sorangium sp. | reverse complement strand
CGCCAGCAACTGTGCTTGCGACGGCACTGCGGGAGCCGAATCGGCGATGAGCGGAGGCCGCTTCATAGTCTTGGAAGCCAGCGATGCGCCCGCAGCACGACAGCAGCGAGCACAGCAGGAGGCCGGTCCCAACGCGGTTCAGGTGACTCAAAATCGCTCCCAGAAACTGAGGCCAGCTCGTTCGGTCGAGAGCTCGGGGATCAGTCCGAAACTCGCGTTTTGCTCGCGGTTCCCGCGTTGTGTGACGCCCAGGATCACAGCCGCGCCAATCGCGGCGAGCCCCACGCCGATCCCGACGTCGGCGATCACGGCTTCGGTGTCGCGGCGCCGCGCAAGGGAGAGCGCTTCAGGGTCGGTGCACTGTTTCGCATCGGGGCAATGATCTTTTGCGGCGCTGTTCGACTTGAGAGCTAGGACGCCGGACACGCCACCACCAACCAAGAGCGCGCCGCCGATCCCAGCGACCACCCAGGGCAGCGCCGTCGGCGCCGTTGACTTGGACACTGCCCGCGGCGGAGACGCATCGCCAGCGGTTGGTGAGCGCGCCGAGTCCGCCTGAGCTGGGGGCGTGGGCACTGCGACAGAACCGCCCGCGGCCTTAGGTACGAGCTTTGGGATCTCGACGACCGCTTCGTCGCGAGCGTCTTTGACGTGGACGTTAGCGTGAT
The DNA here is from genome assembly GCA_019695485.1 of Sorangium sp. GTDB lineage: Bacteria > Myxococcota_A > Polyangia > Polyangiales > Polyangiaceae > PMG-095. Next base: position 14,035 of record JAEUAF010000235.1, on the reverse strand, counting down.
ACACCTCGTAGCCGTTGGCGTTCGCGTCGACCGAATAGTCGCCGGGGTCGACCGGCACACGCATGCCATATAGGCTCGGTTCGAGGCGCGTCTCGGAGCGCCGCACTTCGATGCCGGGCACCGGCTCGAGCACGCGAATGGTCAGGTAGGAAAGCGTCGGCTCGAGCTCGGCGGCGCGACGCGACGCTTCACTCTCTTGTTGGCGCTTCTGTTGCGCGTGCGCCAAGCGCGCGGCGCTGAGAAACTCGGCCCACGCGCTGGCCGTCCGCCCCAGCGAGCGATCGCACGCGGCCATATTCAGCAGCGTGCCCGGCGACGGATCGAGCGCTTGGCTGGCCTTGAACTTTTGCCGCGCCGCTTCGGTCTTGCCCTCGCCCATCAACGTGCGGCCCTCGCGGAACAGCACCTCGGCGGCAGCGGGGTCATCGGCATAAGCCGCGCTCGGAAGCGTCGCGAGTACGAACGAGAGGGGGACTAAGAACCGCCGCATGGGGGTGAGCGGATCAGACCACGGCTTAGCGGTCCCCGTAAACGTCCTCTGCCGCAGGTCTGCGGCGAGTGCTTTGCGAGGCCTTGGGGCCGGCCACGCTGCGCGGCTGGACTGGCGCCGATCGTTGGGGAGCCGACGTTGCGGCCCTCGGCGCCGCACTCGCGACCGCGCTGCTCTCCGTCGCGGGCGCGGCCAAGTTCGGCTGGGATTGCAGCGGCGCTGAGCTCGCGTTGGCACTCGGCACGGCGGGCGCCAGCGCGGCATCCGAAGCGGGAGTGCCTTGCACGCGTAGAGTCGTTGCTGGAGTGGGGCCACCGTTGCCGAGCGGCTCGGCCGTGCCTCTAAGTAGTAAGAACGCGGCGCCAGCGAGGACCGCCAACATCGCCGTGCCCATCACGATGGAGGAGCGTCGCCGTGTGACTTGAGGCTCCATCGTTCGGCCGAGCGCAGCCTTGTCTTGCGTCTGGGCCTCACGCAATAACGGCGCCGAGCTAGCTATCGGCGGCTCGGGGCTGCTCGCCGGCGCTTGCTTAGTGCGCACGGCCGAACTCGCGAGCGCGCCGCTTTCGACGCTCACAGAGGCGACGGCCGACGGTAACTCGACCGCTGCCATCAACTCGGAGATCGCGTCGGCCACACTCTGGAAGCGCTCAGCGGAGTCGCGGTTGACACAACGAGCGAACCAACCATCGAAGCTCGCCGAAAACGCCAGCGGCAGCCCGAGCTCCCGGGCGCGCTCGCTCGGCGGCGAGAGCGGCAGATTCAGCACCTCCCCAAAGAGCTGGGTGATGCTGCCATCCGCCAGGTTCGCGGTTTTCCAGTAGCTCGTGCCGGCGAACAAATAGAAAGCGACCAGCCCGAACGCCCACACGTCGGTGGCAGGAGTGATCGCGCCTTGCGAGGCTTGTTCGTAGGCCATGTAGAGGGGCGTACCCTTGATGTCGCCGCTCATCTGCATCGACTGGGAGAGCACCTTGGCGATCCCAAAGTCGAGAATCTTGATCAGCGGCGAGCCGTCGTCGCGCTGAGTCAAGAACAGGTTGTCGGGCTTGAGATCGCGATGCACGATGGGCGCGGCGCGTCCGTCGCGGTCGACGTAGCGATGGGCCTTTTCCAGACCCAGCGCAGTCTGTCGCAGGTATTCGAGCGCAAGCTTGGGTTCGAGTGCGCCGCCTTCGCGCACCACCCTGCCCAAGTCTCGCCCGTGAAGCAGCTCCATCACTAGAAATGGCGTATTGTGACGTGGGTCGAGCGCCGCATCCAACACCTGCACGATGTGGTCGCTGTTGACTCGACTTGCCACGCGCGCTTCGAGTCGGAACTGCTCGAGCGCGCCCTTGCCGGCCAACAACTGCGGCCACAGCACCTTGAGCGCCACCAACCGTTCAGTCGCGATCTGCTCCGCGACGTAGACGCTCCCGAACCCCCCGTGAGCCAAGTGCGAGACGATGCGGTAGCGATCCGCAATGATGGCTCCGGGGAGCAAGCCGTCCGTCGTCTGCACGGCGAGAGGCTATCAGAACGTTTTCGCGCTGCACCCGCGGCGAGATTTCGCGCCGGAGCAAGCCCGGGTTTCCGCCTCGGCCCGTCGGCCCGCACACCCGAACAGAGAGGCCAGTTCTGCGCTCAACCGAAGCGACACGAGTGTGTCACGACTTCTCACGGCGCTTTGCCTAGAGCGGCACCAACGTCGAGCCCGACATCCTACCCGTGGCCTTCGCATAGGGTTTCGGGGTCTGGGCAATCGGATGGAAACTCGTGAGGCCCATTCCCAGGAGGCCCGAGAACGTGAAGTAGAGGTCGTTGATGTCGTACTTGCTCGCATCGAAGGTGCGGCCAGGCGTCATGAAATTCTTACCGCCCGCAACGATGAGCGGCGTCCCCAAGGAAGGAGCGCTGCTGTGCTGGCCATCGTCGACGCTGAAGCCGGCCATGATGATGGTATTGTCCAGCACGGCGCTCCCGCTCGGGTCGGTGATGGCCTTGAGCTTGTTGATCAAGTCCACCACTACATAGAGGTGCACCCGGTCGCGAGTCATGTTGGGTTCGTAGCCGTAGCTGCCCGCTTCTCCGGAAATCGGGTTTTGGTGCGAGACGGAGTGATCGTACTGAACCGTGAGCGCAGCCCCGTTATAGTTGAGAGACGCGGGATAGACGCCGTCGTACGTCGTGTAGGTCCCTTCCGACCCGAACGAGATGGCCACCGAGCGGAAGATGTCGCACTGAAAGCCGGTTGCGATCAGCGAATTGAACGCCATCATTCGCTCGAAGTACGCCGTGCCCTTCAGGCCGTTGCGATTGGTCGTGGACGCGGCGACGCTGGGCGACCCAGGCGCCGCGCACGCTGCTATCGGCGCCTGGGCACCGAGGCTCTTTTTGAGGTCACTCAGCGACGCAAGATACGAATCGAGCCGCACTCGATCTGCACTGCCGAGGCGCGATCGCAGACTACTCGTCGCGGCGCTCGGGAGATCCAGGATCTTCGGGTTACGAGCATAGTCCGACTGAGGTGCCGCAGTGGTGCTTGCCGTCAGACTCTTGAAGTACGTGTTGTAGAACGAGACCGGGTTGATCTCGGGCACGACCTTCTGCCCATCCTTGTGGGAGAGCTCGTAAGCGTACGCGACGCCGTCGCCGCCGCCTTGCGAAGAGTTGGCGAGATAGATGTTGCGACCATTGGGCGTCGTTTTGGCGTACATGACGTCGAACGAGTCGCCGGAAATCCCGGAAGCGTTCGTGCTGAGGTTCGCCGGAACCTGCCCGGTAAAAAAACAAGGCTTCGAACCGCCGTGTCCACCCGCGCCGTTCTTGAGCGTCTGGTCGCGCGCCGACTGGGTCAGGCCTTTGAGGACCGTGATATCGCCCAGGTTTGCTGCGAAAGGCTGGAGCGGGATAGGCGCATTGGCCGAGGTGAGCGGTCCGTCCGGCGCGCTGAACCAAGTCGGAGTATCCGAGCGCGTAACCGTGCCATTCGGCAAGTGGATCATGATCAGCCGGCGCGGATCCTGTGTGGAGGCTGCGCGTGCGTCTCGCCCCGCGAGCGATTCGAGCAGCGGTAACGTCAGACAACCTCCTGACGCGGCGAGCAGGTGGCGACGAGTAATCTTGAAATTCATGGCGCCTCTCCCGTCTGCTGCAGAAACTCGTTGGTGGTGACGATGTTCAAGATCAAGTCGGACAAACGACTCGTAGGCGTCACGCTCGCCGCGCCGACCGCACTGGCATCCGACAGCTCCCCGGCGGAGGTCAGATCCCGCGAGAGAGCAAGTTTCATGAACTGCGTTGCCACGCAGGTCTTCGCCAAGTTCGAAGAGCCGAGGGCCGCGTACATGCTGGCTGAATCAGCAAAGCCAGTGCCAGCGCTACCTGAGACGCCGGGCAACGTTCCGCTGGCGTCGATGGGAGTTTGATCGGCGTAGGTCGTGCGCCATTGCCCGAAGGGACCGTAGTTCTCGGCGCCGAGTCCAACTGCGTCCATCGTCACGTGGCAGTTTACGCAGGCGGGAGAGCTCAAGTGTGCCTCCAATCGCGCACGAACGGTGGGGCTGGTTTGAGACGCTGGTGGCAAGGGGGGTACGTTTGGCGGCGGTGGCGGCGGATTGAGGCAGAGGATTTTGCTCGCAAGCCAGTGCCCACGCTTGATCGGGTTCGTGAACGTCGGGCTGCCTCCAGCAGTGTTGACCAATACGGAAGCTTGAGAGCCGAGGCCCGTCCGGTTGCCAATCAATGGCACAAACGTCGAAGCATTTTGGTCGGCGGGGAAGGACAACCCGTACCAGCTGGCTAGCGTCTTATTGACGAAGGATTGGGTGCCCGTGAGGAGTGTGAGCGGCGAGCGGTCATTGGCGATGATGTCGGCCAAGAACGCGTCGGTCTCGCCGAGCATCGCGTCTCTCAGGGTGTTGGTTTGCCCGAGTTGCGTCAAGTCAGTCCGTGCCAATGACAGCAAGCCGGCATACTCATCCCGAAGGATGTTCTTCAGGTTCGTGGACCGCGGGTCCGAGAGCATCCGCGTCACTTGAGTGCGGAGTATTTCTGGTTGGTGAAGCTCGCCCCGATCCGCGCTGACCGTGAGCGCATCATCAGGCATCGATTGCCACAAGAAGTAACTGAGTCGCGAGGCGACCTCGTAGTCGTCGAGCTTGAAAATCGCCGCGGGGTCGAGCGAAGCGGCGTCGACCACTGGAATCATCAAGAACTCGGGGTGCATGAGCAACGCGACGATGACGTCGTAGAGCCCTTGATCGAAGGTTCCCGAAGTCGAGAAGACGGCCATCAGACCACTGGTCGCATCGAGATCAGCGGCCGTTACCGGACGCCGAAGCGCGCGTTTTGCCAGCGTCGACACCGTTTGCGAGGCGCATGCGGCGTTCGTCGCGTCGCACGTCACGAGCTTCGCATACGCCCCACCCGCAGCGCCCTTCGACGCGATGACCTCTTTCGCGAGCGCCGTGGCGGCGGTGTAGTAGGTCGCTACGAGCGTCGAAGAGATATCGAGCGCCTGTGAGTCATTCGTGAAGCCCGAGCCGCCCGGAAGGCTCTCCTGAAATGTCGAGCCTGGAGTTTGCTGCGTAAAGAGTAGAGCTTGAACCGTGTTCGTGTATTCCTGGTTCGTTAGTCGGCGAAGCGCATAGTGGCCGGTCGCGTTCGCCGGGCTCACGGGGTCCGACGGATTCGACGGCGTGGTGGCAGGATTCCCAGGGTCCGACGGATTCGACGGCGTGCTGGCTGGATTCATGGGCTCTGACGTCGGGGTCGTGGCCGGATTCATCGGCCCCGAGGGGTTTCCGGAAGCGCTCGCAGACGTCCCGCCGGAGCCCGCGCTTTGACCGGGGCGCGTCGAAGAACCGCCCGGCACCGTCTCGATAACCCCTGTACAGCTCACCCCCAGGCATCCGAAGACGAGACAAAACTCAATACCTCTCATCCTCTGGTTCCTCCGTTCAAGATTGGCTTGCGCCTCGAGTTCGGTGTCATCGGGGTCCTTCTGAGCGGGCGGCCGCACCGCACTAAACATCACAAGTTCCCGCTTCGCGTCCTTTCGGCTCAACCGTGGCGCGCTTTGGTGGGGGCGTGTGCGGCAGCGAGCGAAGTCCGACGAAAATTTGCAGTGTCCGCGTTGGTCGGCGTTCTCACAGGTCCGAGCCTTGACGTTCGCGGGCTTTGCCGTCATCGTTAGCCGGTGAACACGCGCGTAAGTTTCAAGATGTGCATGCGTCCCGGCGAAATGCCGCGGGCGCGCACGGTCTGATTCTGAGCGAGTAATTCGACGGAGTTCGACGGGCTGCCCATGCGGGCGGCCCGTTCGCGCATCAAGGCGCGACGAGCGTCCGGGTGGCCCCTCGACGAGAAGCCGAGCTGAGTCGGCAAAAACGAGGCAAGTGCCATGACCCACGCTAGCGAAGAAGCGCGCCCCTTGGCGCGCTACATTTCCACGACCATTCCGTACGTGAACGCGGCGCCCCATGTGGGCTTCGCGCTCGAGCTCGTGCAGACCGACAGCTTGGCTCGCTACTATCGCGCGCGCGGCGACCAGGTGCGAGCCTCCACCGGTAGCGACGACCACAGTTTGAAGAGCGTGCGCGCTGCGGCGCTCACCGGCGAGTCGGTGACAGCCGTCGTGCGCCGCAACTCGAGCGCGTTCCGCGCGCAAGGTCCGCTCCTGCAAGCGCGCTTCGACGAGTTCATCTCGACGAGTGGCGACTTGCGGCATAGACCGAGCGTCGAGCGGCTGTTTCGCGCCTGTAAGGCCAACGGCGACCTCTATCGCCGCGCGTATCGAGCCGCCTACTGCGTCGATTGCGAGCAGTTTTACCGCGACGAGGAGCTTGAGCAGGGAGTTTGCCCTGAGCATGGAAGAGCCACCGAAGTCCTCGAGGAAGAGAATTGGTTCTTCCGCTTGTCGCGCTACCAAGAAAAGCTCGCAGCTGCGATCAGGAGCGGCACGATACGGATCCTGCCCGCAGCGCGTCGGCAGGAGGTGTTGAGCTTCGTGGAGCGCGGCTTGTCCGACTTCAGCGTCTCGCGCGTCGCGAGCCGCGCGCACGGCCTCGGTATTGGCGTGCCGGACGACCCCTCGCAGGTCGTCTACGTGTGGTTCGACGCGCTCGCCAACTACTTGAGCGTGGGCGGCTACGGGGACCCGAGCGCGCCCTGCGAGTGGGAGCGCGTCGGCCGGCGCGTTCACGTGCTCGGCAAGGGTGTGCTGCGCTTTCACGCCGTGTATTGGCCGGCGATTTTGCTCTCCGCGGGGTTGCCGCTGCCCGACGAGCTGCGCGTACACGGCTACCTCACCCTCGAGGGCAAAAAGATTGGCAAATCAGCGGGCAACGCCGTCGATCCGCGCGACCTCGTGCGCGACTACGGCGCGACGGCGCTGCGTTACTACCTGCTCCGCCACATCCCGCCCTTCAAGGACGCCGACTTTGCGAGACAGCGACTCGTCGAGGCTCACGATTCCGAACTCGCCGACGAGCTCGGTAACCTGTCGCTGCGAGTGACTTCACTCGTGCAGCGACACCTGGACGGCATCGCCCCCGCGCTCGGCGAGTTCGCTGAGCGCGAGCAGCAACTCGAGCAAATTGCGGCGGGGCTCCTTGCTCGACTCGATCGACACGTCGGGGACCACGAATTCGATCTGGCACTCGACGCCATTTGGGAGCTCGTGCGAGCGACGAACCGCTACATCGATGCGACCCAGCCTTGGCAGCTCGCGCGGAGCGCGATCACCGACGCGGCCTTGCGCGCGCGCCTCGCCAGCGTGCTCGCGGTGGGGCTCGCCGCGCTCCACGTGCTGGCAGCCTGCTTGGCGGCGTTTCTGCCAGAGCTGGCTGCGAAGCTCAGCCTCGCCCTCGGTCGCGCCGTGGCGCCGCTCGCGCTCAACAGCACGAGCCTGGTCTGGCACGCGCCACGCGGCGAGACCTTGCGTCCCCCCGAGCCGCTGGTGCCGCGCATTCGGGAGCGGCGCTCGGCGTAGGGGCCGAGCGCTCGCGGCGCTCAACCGCGGTCTTCCACGGTCTTACGCACGCGATCGATGTGCGTGACCAGCTCGCGCAGGGCCGAGTCTTGGCGTCGCGCGGCCTCTTCGAGCTGGGTGGCCGCGGTCAGCGCGCGTTCGGAACCGCGATGCAACGAGCGATGCGCCGAGTTCAGCTGCCCGACCATGCCGTTGATGTTCTCGATGGCCTGTTTGAGCTGTCGGCTGCCGTTGCTCTGTTCGTGCGTCGAGCGCTCGACCTGCTGGGCGATGGTGCGCATCTTCTCGCCGCTCTTCATGATGAGCTCGGAGCCGCGCGCCTGCTGCGCCGTCGCCGCTGCGATTTGCTGCACGGTGGCAGCGATACGCCCGATTGCGTCGGTGACCTGCTTGCTGCCTTTGGCCTGCTCAACCGTGGCGCGCGCGATGGCACGCACCATGTTGGTGCTCTTTTGCGAGCTCTCGAGGATCTTCTTCAGGGCGCGCTCGGCCTCATTCGAGACCTCGACGCCGCGGTCGACGTTCAAAGCGCCGCGTTCCACGGCCTGAATGGCGTTCTTACTCTCGGTCTGGATAGTCTTGATGAGATCGGCGATCTCTTTGGTGCTGGCGCCGGCGCGCTCGGCGAGGTCTTTGATTTCGTCGGCGACGACAGCGAAGCCTTTGCCGTGCTCGCCCGCTTGCGCGGCGATGATGGCGGCGTTCAGCGCGAGCAGATTGGTCTGCTCTGCGACGTCGTCGATCACGTTCAGAATCTGGCCGATAGCGTCGATGCGCGATCCCAAGTTGGAGATCACGGCCACGGCTTCTTGGCTGCTCTCCTTGATGCGATAAATCTCGCCAATAGTCTTTAGGATGGCCTCGGCGCCGCGCTCGGCGTCCTGGGCGACCTCTTCGGAGAGGCGCGCGGTTTCGTTGGCGTTCGACTGCACTTGGTCGATGGAGACGTCCATCTCGTTCATGCTCGAACTGGTCTCTTCTGCCGTGAGCGAGAGCGCGTCGACGTTCTTCGCGACTTCCTTGATCGAGTAGGCCATCTCCTCGATGGAGGCGACGGTCTCGCGCACGCCGGACGCCAGCTCCCCGATGTTTTCGGTCACTTCGTCGGTGGTGGCGTTCATCTCCAGCACCGAAGAGCTCGACTCTTCGGTCCCGGCCGCGAGCATCTCGACGTTGGTCGCGATGTCGTGATGCGCGGTCGTCATCTCCTTGATGAAGCGCGCCGTCTCCTCGCTGGCGCTGAGTTGCGAGGCGATGCCGTCGGTCAGTTGCCGGACGACCGTGGTCGCGCTCTGCGTCGAGTCGGCGAGCACTTGGGCGCCGCGCACTCCTTGGTTGTCGAATGCGTCACCAAGCGTCTCATAGACGCTGATCAGATCCGGTGGCGTTCCGGCGGGCGGCTGAGGGCGCTTGCCCTCGCTCATGCGTCGAACGCTGGCGCGCAAGGCGGCAAACGCGTCCGGCGAAACGCCGCCGTCGCCCCCGCCCGCCGCGACGATAGCGGCTGCGCCTCCGAGTGCGAGCACCAACGCGTAAACAAGGAAATGTGGGTCGAGGCCTGCTACTGCCCACGTGACGGCCGCGACCGCAGCCAGCGCGAGCAGCGCCATGACCTGGCGCGACGTGAGGCGAGTCATCAATTGCTTCCCGAGATGTTCAGGGTACTTGGCCAGCGCCCCGAGGAACAAGGGGGGCGCCACGAAACGTTTCTCTTGGGAGAGCCACGGCCGGAACTCAGCCTCGGCTAAGTGGGGTGCGCATGTGTGCGCGATAATCGGCCCGACGGCTGGCAAACGCCGTAAGCTCGATCCTTAGGGACTCTCAGGCGCTCGTGGTGGGCCCTCGACCGGCAGCTCGAACCAGAATTCGGTCCCACCCTCCGGCACGTCCGAGCAGCCGATTTCGCCGCCGTGCTCGACGATCAGCCGCTGGGCGATCGCAAGCCCGAGGCCCGTCCCGTGCGGCTTGGTGGTCGCGTAGGGCTCGAAGAGCCGTTCGCGAATCGTGCTCGAGATCCCAGGCCCGTTGTCGCGAACCAGGATGCGAACACGACCCGCCGTGCGAGGTGCGATGCGAACCAGCACCTGTGGCGCGGAGCCGCCCTTGACCGCGTCGAGTGCGTTTTGGAGCAAGTTGGTCAAGACCTGGACGACTTGGTTCTCGTCCGCGCGCACGCTGGGGCAGGGCTCCGCTTCGAACGCGATCGTCGCGTCGCCGCTCGAATGCAGACCGACGACTCGGCGCGCAATCTGCTCGAGGTCCACTTGGCTCGGGCTCGGAGGGGGCAGTCGCGCAAATTCCGTGAACTCTGAGACGATTTGGTTAATTCGATTGACCTCGGTGAGGGCAGTTCGCGTTGCTTCGTCGAAGTACTCCTCGAAGGCCGGGTCTTTTCGGGCGTGAAGACGGCGCAAGGTCTCGATGGCGGCGCGGATCGGGGCCAGCGGATTCTTGATCTCGTGCGCCACGCTGCGCGCAATTTCGCGCCAGGCCGCGATTCGTTCGCTTGCGGCCAGCCGCCCCCGCAGGGCGAGCAAGTCTTCGATGGCGCGGTTGAACGCCGCCGCCGACTCCTCGATTTCCCGCGGGCCGCTCAGCAAAATCGGGTGCGGGTCCCCGCGCATGGCCTCGCTGGCCTTGCGCGCCAAATCGGTGAACGGTCGTGCGAGACCCCGTGAGAGGAGGCCGGCTGCAGCCAAGCCGGCCAGCAACGTAAGGCCCCCGATCCAGAGGATGGTCGAGTCCAGATTGCTGAGCGCCTGCGTGAGCGGCAAACGCGAGCGACTGGCTGTCAGGGTGACTCCGCCAAGCGCGGGTAAGGCAAATCGGCGGCTCATACTGCTGGGTTGCTCCGGAACTGGATCCAACGACAGCGCCATGCCGTAGGCCTTGCCGACGCGGGCGAGCGTGGCGTCGAGGCCGCGCTCGGCCAAAAGGCCTACCCAGAGCCGGGGATTGTGCGGATCTTTGCGACGACACCCTGCCGAGAGGTGTCGAGGCGCGTCCGCCATCAGTTGTGCCTTTTCCCCGAGAGCCGCGAGCGCGGTTGCGAGCTTGGGGTCGCGTTGGCCAGCGAGAGCGGTCGAATGGGCGCCCAGTACTTCGCCGCGCTGGGTGATGAGCCACAGGGCCTCCACGTCGAGGGCCTTGGCGAGCTCCGGGACGCGCAAGCTGAACGACAGCCGTCGGGTCTCGAGGTCCCCTGCGCTGAGGCCGACCAGCGCTTCGTCGACCAGCGGGTCGTGAGCGCAGTGCGACGCGACCGAACTGGCGAGGCCCTCGACCTCGCGCGTGAGCTCGGCGGACAGCAGCTCGAGCGCGGGCTGAAACTCGGCGCGGAACCGCTGTTCCTCGGCGCCGCGCCAGGCTTCGCGTACGCCGTAGCCAACAGTGGCCGTCGCGGCTCCCGAGAGCAATCCGGTGGCCAGCAGCAAGCGCTGCGCGAGCGTAACGGTCGACATCAGTGCGAAGGGATGAGCGGGCTACGGAGCAGCAGTGCGCAAGGCGCCTTGCGTCGGCGGAGCGCGATTGCTCCTCGGGACACGCCGGGGCGCAAGCGAAAACCGGGTGGGTGGCAAACCCCCGCTGCTTAGCGCTCGAAATCGGCGCGCAGCCATCTCGCCCCACTCGCGCTCTTGGGCGCGCTGCCCGACCCAAGCTCAGCGGATCTCGTGCGGGTGAAACCGAGGGCGGCGACGAGCGCGCTTCGCACGTTAGACAGCGGACGGGCTCGCGTGGAAGAAAGCGTCGCGAGCGGTTGCTTGGATGTTGAGGTCATCCATGCCTTGCCGCATACTCTCGTTCGTTGGCGGGGGGTGACTACCATTGCTGCGCGCTCGAGTTTCCATGCTTTCTCTTCGTTCGCTTTCTCAACTAGTCGTGCCGCTGGCACTCGCCTCGGCGCTGCTGCGCTGCTCCTCGACGCCTGATGTCGCGCTGAACCCGGGACATGGGCAGGGCGTTGGTGGCTCGGTCGTCACGGGCAACGGCGGCAGCGGCAACGGCACCATCGACGTCTCGCAAGGCGGAGCGGGCGGGGTAGCGGAAGGCGGCGCTGGGGGGTCGATAGGTGGGCCGGTTTGTGGCGATAGTCAGCTCGACGCCGGTGAGGGTTGCGACGACGGCAACTCGACCCCCGGCGACGGCTGCTCGGGCGTTTGCAAGATCGAACCGGGCTACGACTGTCCGACGCCGGGCGACGCCTGCGTCTATACGGTCGTCTGCGGCGACGGTGAGATTTCTGGGAGCGAGTCGTGCGACGACGGCAACGATAAGCCCGGCGATGGCTGCTCCGCGTCGTGTGGAGTCGAGTCCGGCTACTCGTGCGCGACGCCCGGCGAGCCGTGCACCCCTGCCCAGACCTCCGAGTGCGGCAACGGGCAGGTCGAATTCGGCGAAACCTGTGACGATTCCAATCAGCTCGCGGGGGACGGTTGTGACGCGAGCTGTCAGAGAGAAGCGGGCTTTCGTTGCCCCGACCCAGGCAAGCCTTGCGTGTCGCAGGACGTCTGCGGCGATGGCCGACTGACCACGGGCGAGCAGTGCGACGACGCGAACAAGTTGCCCGGCGACGGTTGCGACGGCGTCTGCCACCTGGAGCCGTTCTCGGTCTGTCCAAAACCAGGAAAACCCTGCACTTCCACGATTGTTTGTGGGGACGGCAAGGTCGTGGGCGACGAGGCCTGCGATGACCTGAATACGGCCTCCGGAGATGGTTGCGCGGCAGACTGCAAGCAGGTCGAGCCCGGCTTCAGCTGCCCGACGACGGCGGGGGTTGGCGGAGCCTGCGTGCCCGTTGCCAGCGCACGCTGTGGCGACGGCATCCTCAGCTTTGGCGAGTACTGCGACGACGGCAACAACAACCCGAGCGATGGCTGTAGCGCGACCTGCACCGTGGCTCCCGGTTACACCTGCCCCGAGGTCGGTAAGCCCTGCACGGTGATCGAGACCTGCGGCGACGGTAAGGTGAGCTTGGCGCTCGGTGAGGAGTGCGACGACCACAACAACGTGGGCGGCGACGGCTGCACGGCGACCTGCGTGGTCGAAACGAACTACGCCTGTCCCGTGGCGGGGCAGCCCTGCGTGTCGCTGGTCCAGTGCGGGGACAAGCTCGTCATGGGCAGTGAGTCCTGCGACGACGGCAACAAGACGCCGGGCGACGGCTGTTCCGCGACGTGCACGGTGGAGGCCGGCTGGTCGTGTCCGCTCGGAGGCAAGTGCCGAGCGACGCGCTGCGGTGACGGCGTGCACGTGGGCTTCGAGCAATGTGACGACGGAAACAGTGGCGGCGGCGACGGGTGCTCGGCGACCTGCCAGCTCGAGATCGGCTTCAAGTGCAGCGGAACGCCCAGCGTGTGCAGCCACACGACGTGCGGCGACGGCGTGCGCGAGGGGCTCGAACAGTGCGACGACCACAACACGTTGCCCTTCGACGGTTGTTCTCCGACCTGCACGCACGAGCCAGCTTGCGTCGACGCGGCGGGCAACCGCACGGCGTGCCCCGCGGTATGCGGCGACGGTTACAAGTTCCCCACCGAGCAGTGTGACGACGGAAACACTCGCGCAGGCGATGGTTGCTCCGCCACCTGTCAGATTGAAGCGGGCTACACCTGCGACGTCGCGACCACGGATCCGACCAATCTGGTGTTGCCAGCCGTGTTCCGTGACTTCACGGCGGGGCCGCCTCCCACCACCGCAACGGGCGATACCGACTTCCAGTGGTCGGGTAACTTGTGGGGTCCGACGGGCACCTACTTCGGCGCGGCCGCCACGTCCGACAATCGGATCAACGTGAGCTACAACGGCCTTACCACGGGCTTCGCGCGGGTAACGCTCGGCAATACGAGCGACGTGGTCGGCGGCGTTTCGCTGTTGGGCAAGCCGGTGTTTGCTTACAGCGCGGCGACTTGCCCGCTCTCGCAGACCGGCACCTCGGGCTCGTGGCTGCGTCGCAACGCCAATTACTTCTGTGCGCCCACCGTGCAGAGCGCAGCGAGCTTCGCGGCTTGGTATACGGACAGCGCGCTCGCCACGACCGTGCCCAGCAGTCTCACGCTAGTGCGCTGCCCCGGTGCAGGGACCACCGTTTGCGCCGCTGCCGACGCGAACACTTTCTTGTTCGATAGCAACACGCTGCTGCCGAACGGCACCGTTTGCGCTGGAACGGCGGCCTGTGACGGCTTCTTCCCGCTCGATGGGCAGGCCGGCACGAAGTACGCGGATTGCGGAGCGAGCTCGCCGAACGGCGCGTCGGACAACCACAATTTCCACTTCACGAGTGAAGTTCGCTACTGGTTCGAATACCAGAGCGCTGCGGCCGCGATCCTGTCCTTCCGCGGTGACGACGACGTGTTCGTGTTCGTGAACGGCCACTTGGTGGTCGACATCGGTGGCATCCACAACGCGCTGCTGGGTTCGGTGACGTTGGATGGGACCACGGGCACTGCGCTGGGCCTGGTCAACGGTAACATCTACGAGATCGGCGTGTTCCAGGCCGAGCGCAACACTTGCGCCTCGAACTACCGATTGCAGCTGAAGAACTTCGTGCTGCAGGGCACGGTCTGCCAGCC
>JAEUAF010000231.1 GCA_019695485.1 Sorangium sp. | reverse complement strand
CGATCGTGGGATCGGTCGTGAAGAATGTGCCCTCGTACAAGAACAGTCCAGCGAACTCGCGCGGGGCGCGGTTCAGAGTGGCGAGTGCGGCGTTCGCCCCGGCGGAAAAGCCGCCCAGCGCCGGCTTGTTGCAGGGCTCTTCGGCGCGTAGCAGCGAGAGCGCGTAGAGCGCGTCGTCCGAGTAGGTGTCGAAATTCCAGTCCAGCATCACACTGCAATCCGCCGCACCCGATTCACAAGCGCCCGCAGGCAGACCGGTGTGGCGTTGATCGACCAACCAGACGTCGATGCCGGACTCTGCCAGCCTTCCCGCAGCGGATTTCGCGTAGCCCCCGGCTTCGCTGATTTCGTAGAACGCGCCGGGCAAGAGAAACGGACTCAGCAGGATCAGCGAGCCGTCTGCGTGAGCGCGGCGCTTGTGCACGCGCGTGATCGCAAAGCGATTCAATGGGCTCGCCCCGACCTGCACTTGGTAGACGACGCGTTCGAGCGCCGGCGTCGGGGCGCTCACCTCTCTCGACGCAATGTGATACGCGCTGAACGCACTCGCGGCCAAAAGGCTGAACGGACCCAGCATGATGATTTCCCTCGCTCCTCGTTCGGTGGTAACTCAATAACATAAGCCAAGTGGTATGTTTTTGGAACTCCCTATTTCGCTCCCCATCAACAAGCGCGCTCGCACTTCGGCCTTGTGTGATGTTTGGTGACCATTAACCGTGCTTGTGTGGGAGTGGGGTTTTCCGGCAGCGAGCTATGGCGCGAAAAAAGGCGTGTGAATCAGGCGCACGACTCTCCTGCTCGGATTCCTGCTCGGATGGCTTGTAGGGGCGAGTGGGGAGGTCCACGCCAAGTTCGTTCGCGGCTCGGGTGATCCCCACCAAGGAGCTCCGACAGCGTAGCGCGCCTAGAGCTTGTTTGCCGCCTGTGCGCGCTCGCTCGCCGCTAGCGCGGACCGCGGCAAAGCCCGGCACTTTCCGGGGTCCCGCCCCGTCTGGGCCCCAGAAAGGTCCCGGGCGTTTGTCAGGACACTAGGAGGGCGTAAAGGCGTGGTATAGGGCCGGCGAGGAACGAGAGCAGAGTGCAGGAACAGCCGGAAAACGATCTAGAAACCTACCAGGACGAGGCCCTCGCCACGCTCGCTTTGGCGACTGACGAAAAAGGGATCGAGGCCTGGTATCGGAAGCACCTGGCACCATCGGGCACGATGAACCAGTGGCGCAAGCGCATCGGCGCCCAACCCGCCGAGCAGCGCAAGGCGTTCGGCGCGCGGGTGAATACCGCCGCTACGGCGCTCGCGACCGCATTCGAGACCCAGAAGCGGGCCGTTGCCGCGCTCGAACTCGAGCGCTCCATCGCGCGGCAGAGTGTGGACGTCACGCTCCCCGGGCGCTCACTGACGAGTGGCGGTTATCACCCGGTGACGACCATCATCCGCGAAGTGGAGCGCGTGTTTCACGAGATGGGGTTTCTCACCTTCGAGTCGCCGCACGCGGAGCTCGATGAGTTCAATTTCGAGCTTCTCAACATGCCGGCCGATCACCCCGCGCGCGACATGCAGGACACCTTCTACCTCTCCGATCGCACGGTGCTGCGTACGCACACTTCGGCAGGTCAGGTGCGGGCGATGCGAATCTACGCACCGCATCCGGTGCGCGTGATCTTACCCGGCCTATGTTACCGACACGAAAACATCACGCTGCGCTCGGAGATCCAGTTTCACCAGATCGAAGGGTTATTGGTGGGGAAGAGCGTTCGCCTGAGTGACTTGAAGGGCGTCCTCTTGAGCTTTGCGCGCAAGATGTTCGGGCGCGAGCAGCGCATTCGCATGCGAGGCAGCTATTTTCCGTTCACCGAGCCGAGCGTAGAAGTCGACATCCGTTGCACGCTGTGCGGTGGGGCTGGCTGCCGGGTCTGCAAGCACAGCGGTTGGCTCGAGCTGCTGGGCGCCGGGCTCGTGCATCCGGTCGTGCTGGCCAACGGTGGCTACGACCCGCGTGAAGTGCGTGGCATCGCCTTCGGCATGGGCATCGAGCGCATGGTGATGCTGCTTCACGGCATCGACGACATTCGCCATTTCTTTCAGAACGATCTTCGTTTCCTGCGTCAGTTCCGATCATGAAAGTTCCGGTCACTTGGCTAGAGGAGTATTTCCCTGCGTCGCTCGACCCGGCTGAGGTTGCCGAGCGGCTCACGCTGTCCGGCATCGAAGTCGAGCGCATTCAAGGCGTCGGCGCCTTCGATCCGCTGGTCGTGGTGGGCGAGATCACGGAGCTCTCGCCGCTCTCGGGCGGTGCCCAGCGGCTGTCCGTGCGCGCGGATAGAACGCGTAGCGTGGTCTCGAACGCGCCGAACCTCGCTGTCGGCAAGCGTGTGGCGCTGGCGCTGCCTTCCGCGACGCTGTTTTCGAGCCAGCTCGATGAGTTGATTTCCGTGCGCGTTGGGGAAGTGTACGGCGTCGCTTCCGAGGGCATGTTGGTCAGTCAGGCCAACTTGGGCTTGGGCGACGATGCGACGGAGGCGCTGTTCTTCGATGCCAACGTTGCGCCGGGCCAAGAGCTCTCCACAGTCTTGAAGTCGGTCGGGTTCGCCGATCGCGTGCTCGAACTCGCGATTTTGCCCAATATCGCGCGCTGCCAGTCGGTTCGCGGGGTCGCCCGCGAGGTCGCTGCGCTGCTCGATCGCGAGCTCCGTGCGCTCGGCGAGCCGCCTGCATACGCCGCAGAGCGCGTCCTTTTGCCGCGCATCGACGCGCTGGACGCGGCCAGCGTGCTGGCTGTCACGTTGCTCGAGAACGTCGAGGTTCGTGACTCGACTCGCGACGTCAAGCTGCGCCTGTTGCTTGCGGGCATGACGCCGATCAACAACGTGGTCGATGCGTCGAACTACGTGATGTTGGAGCTCGGGCAACCCACGCATCCCTACGATGCGGATCTCTTGCCAAGCCTCGACCTCGGCGTGCGCCGATCGCGCGCCGGCGATCGCTTGCTGACGTTGCTGCAAGCCGACGGCGACGAGCCGACCAAGCTGCCTGAAGGTATTCCGCTGATCATGTCGGCGGACGTCCCGGTGGCTCTGGCTGGGGTGATGGGCGGGCGCGCCACGGCGATTTCGAAAAAAACGCGGCGCGTGGCGCTCGAGGCGGCTGCTTTCGACTACGTGGCGATTCGCAGGAGCCAACAGGCCGCCAAGATCTTTACGGAGGCGTCGGCGCGCTTCAGCCGCGGCGTGAATCCCGAGCTGCCCCAGGTGGCTGCCCGGCGCTTCGTGGAGGTCTTGCGCGAGACCTCGCCCGGCCTCAAGGTGGTCGCGTTTGGCGAGGCGTCGTCACTCGTGCCCGCGGCGCGGCGCATCGAGCTCTCGCTGTCGGAGCTCAACGGCAGTCTCGGTTCGGATTTCAGCTTGCAGGCGGCAGATCAATATCTGCGACGCATCGGGCTAAGTCCCGTGCTCGACGAGAAGCGTGCGAGCCTCTCGGTCGAGGTGGGCAATGCTCGCGCCGATTTGACGTTGCCGTGCGATTTGGTGGAAGAGGTGGCGCGTCTGGCTGGCTTCGATCGCATCCCAGAGACGCTGCCGACCGAGCCGATTCCGGATCGCT
>JAEUAF010000105.1 GCA_019695485.1 Sorangium sp. | reverse complement strand
CCAGGCAGAGCGCCATGCCCTGCAGCGCGTAGTCCGGGAACAGTGGCAAGAACAACGGCAAGCCGCGGCTGCGGATGCGCTCGCGCACGGCTTCGTCGATCAGCATGTAGGTTGCCGAGAACGAGGGTCGCCCGAAGGCGAAGTATTCGCGCGCCAGCGCAGCCGGTGGCTCGAGCCCCTCGCGCTGCCAGGTTTCGTCGAATTTGAGCGTGTTTGCGGGGGCGCGGCGAAAGCCAGGACGCGCGTACCAACCGACCGACAGCCCGAGGTACTCCGGCATCTGATAGCGCTGGAGCGTCGCGTGGATCTTGCTGAGACCGTCGGGGAAGAAGGCGTCGTCGTCCGCGAAGAGGAAGGTGTACTTGCCCTTGGCGCGATCGATCGCGTAATTCCAGCTCGCGTACACGTCCAGGTCTTTGCCCGTGTTTTCGTAGCGGATGCGCGGATCGGGAAAGGCCTTGGTGGTCGCTTCAGCACAGGCGTCGTCACTGTTGTCGGAGACGACGACCTCGAAGTCATCGAAGTCGACCTGAGCCGCGACGCTTTCGAGCGCCGTCTTGAGTAAGTGCGCTCGGCGGTGGGTAGGCAATACGATCGAAATGAGAGGCATGATGGTTCTGCTAGGGGCGGTAGCTCGGGCGTTCGGCGCGAGACCGGCGGTAGACGGGCGGGGCACTCGGTCGGAGCGCGCGAGCCTTGGTCGGCTCCGCCGCTTTTCGCGCGAAGAAGTTCTTGTACCATTCGACGGTGCGCGAAAGTCCTTGTGCGATCGAGAGCTCCGGTTGCCAGCCGAGCACTCGGCGCGCAAGGTCGGCGTTCAAGGACTGCTCGACGATTTCGCCGCGCGCTTCGCCGAGCACCACCGGTTCGAGCGGGCTGCCCATGGCGGCGCGGATGCGCTCGACCAGCTCGAGCACGTTGAAGCGCTCGTGGGTAGAGAAGTTGAAGGCCTTGCCGGCAAGCTCGGGTGAGCTCGCGAGCCGCTCGGCCAACAGCATATACGCCGCCGCGCCATCGTCGACGTGGATGTAGTCGCGGATATATTTGCCATCCGAACGGATGACAGGCGCGGTGCCGCGGTAGAGCGAACGAATCGTGCCCGGCACGATGCGGTTCCAGTTCAGGTCCCCGCCGCCGTAGAAATTTCCGCAGCGTGTGACGGCAACCGGCAAAGCGAAGGTCTTGGCGTAGCTTTGCGCGATCAGATCAGCGCACGACTTGCTGACGTCGTAAGGGTGTTCACCACAGAGTGGCGTGTCTTCGGTGTATGGCAGCGTCGGACACGAACCGTATGCCTTGTCAGACGACGCTACGACGACTTGCTTGACTCGTGGCGAACGCCGACAGGCCTCGAGCAGCAGCCAGGTGCCGCGCACGTTGGTCTCGAAGGTCGACGTCGGATTGCGATTGGCGATTGACACGATGGTTTGCGCGGCGAGGTGAAACACCGTATCGATTTCGAACTCACCCATGACCCGCTCGAGCAGGGCGCCGTCGGTCACGTCGCCGCGCACGATTTTCACGTCGGAAACCCGCTCGGACAGCACGAGCTCGCTCTCCGGAATCCAGTCTCGGACCAGACATACGACGTCCGCACCGGCTTCCAGCAGACGCCGAGTGAGCCAGCTGCCGAGCAATCCCGTAGCGCCGGTAACGAGGGTTGGGCGATCCTGCCAAAAGCTCTGATTCATGACGGTCTCCTGGTTTAGACCCGCTCGTAGCAAGCCATGTGCCGCTCGTGCCTTCAGTCGGAACGCGCTGCGCAGGGGCACGATGTGGCCCCCCACTGGCTAAAATCGGCCGCTTCTGTGTGTCACTCGGCTGACGGCGGGGCGTCCAGAAACCGGCAGTATGCGAGCGCTTGAACGGGGTCGCTCTGGGGAATGCGTTTGGCCCGAGCGTTGCAACGGCGCTCGACCGTATGCCTACGCGTGAGACCGAACTGCGCCAACAGATCCTCGAACTGGTAGGGGAGTACGCGCGCGTAGCGTTCGAAAGCAAGCCGTTCTTCCCGGGTGTGTCGCCGGTGCCGGTGTCGGGCCGTGTGTTCGATGGGCGCGAGGTCACCACGCTGGTCGAGTCGGCGCTGGATTTTTGGCTCACGGCAGGGCCTTACGCTGCCACTTTCGAGCGTGAATTTGCGCGTGTTTGCGGAGTGCGCGAGGTCTCGCTGGTAAACTCGGGCTCTTCGGCGAACCTGCTCGCGCTGAGCTGTCTGACTTCGCCGATGTTGGGCGAGCGTCGACTCGTGGCAGGGGACGAAGTACTCACGGTCGCCACCGGCTTTCCCACCACGCTAAATCCGATCATTCAAAACCGACTGGTGCCGGTGTTCGTGGACGTCGAGCTGCCCACCTACAACGTGAACGTCGTCGAACTCGAGGCCGCGATCGGCCCGAGAACGCGCGCGATCATGATCGCACACACGCTCGGAAACCCCTTCAACCTCGAAGTGGTGCAGGCGCTCTCGCGGAAGCATCAGCTCTATTTGATCGAGGACTGCTGCGATGCGATCGGGTCGCGTTACGACGGAAAGCCGGTGGGCACGTTCGGGGACGTCGCGACAGCGAGCTTCTATCCGGCTCACCACATTACGATGGGCGAGGGCGGCGCCGTGCTCACGCAGTCGCCCAAGCTGAAGCGAATCATCGATTCGTTCCGGGATTGGGGGCGCGATTGCTGGTGCGATCCCGGTAAGTACAACACCTGTGGCAAGCGCTACGGCTTTCAGCTGGGGGCGCTGCCGTGCGGATACGACCACAAATATACCTACTCTCACATTGGCTATAACCTCAAGCTCACCGACATGCAGGCCGCGATCGGCGTGGCCCAGCTCGAGAAGCTCGAGGCCTTCCACCGGGCCCGCCGCGAGAACTTTGCGACGCTGAGCGCGGGGCTCGCTAACCTTGCCGAGTTTCTGATCTTGCCCGAAGCGACGCCGCGCTCCGAGCCGAGCTGGTTTGGCTTTCCGCTTTCGGTGCGCGACGGTGCGCCGTTTTCACGGGACGAACTCGTGCAGCACCTCGAGCAGAAGAAGATTGGGACGCGTCTGCTTTTCGGCGGCAACCTGCTAAAGCAGCCGGCTTATCGCGAGATCGAAGCGCGAAGGGCCTCGTCGCTCGAGGTGGCCGACTTCATCGCTCGTTCCTCGTTTTGGCTGGGGGTGTACCCGGGGCTCACGCCGCGCAAGCTCGGCTACGTCATCGACTCGCTGCAAGGCTTCGTGGCGGAGCGCCTCGCCGCACGCTCGCAGTCGCTGCCTCGGGCCGCAGGCGGTGCGGCGTGAGTGCGCACGCTCGCGTCCTCGAGAGCGGGGCGGGTGCGCTGCCGGTGCTCTCGCACTTTCCGGAGGTGGTGCGCGAGGATTTGCCGCAGATTGCCGCGGAGCTCGCGCCGTTCGTCGCACCGCTCGCGGGCAAGCGCGTGCTGGTGACCGGGGCGAGCGGCATGCTGCCCGCTTATCTGGTGGACACGCTGGCCTACTTGAACGACGTGGGCGCCTTGTCGGCGCCGTGTCGGATCGAGCTCGTCGTGCGCTCGCACACTCGCGCCAAGCGTCGCCTCGGACATTTGCAGGAGCGCCGCGACGTACGCTTCACCATGAGCGACGTGCGCGAAGCGCTGCCGAGCGACGTCCGGTGGGACTACTTGGTCCACGCGGCAGCGCCCGCGTCGCCGCGCGCCTACTTGGCGGATCCGCTGGGGTCTCTGGATGCCAACACCGTAGCTTTGCGGGCGTTGTTCGAGCGGGCGCGCATCGAGCCGCCCGAGAGCGCGCTCTACGTCTCGAGCAGCGAGGTGTACGGCACCCCCGATCCGGAGGCGATTCCGACGCCGGAAACCTACGTGGGTCGCATCGACCCCTTGAGTCGACGCGCCTACTACGCTGAAGCCAAGCGGGCTGGCGAAACCTATTGCCTTGCGTACTACGAAGCGTTGGGGCTCAAGGTCAAGGTCGCGCGGCCTTTCCACGTGCACGGCCCGGGGCTGCGCCTCGACGACGGGCGCGTCGTGCCGGCCTTGATCGCGATGGGGCTGCGCGGCGAAGCGCTCGCGCTCGAGAGCGATGGCCGAGCCACGCGCACCTACGGCTACGTGTCCGACGCAACGGTCGCCTTGTTCCGCATTTTGCTGAGCGACTGTGACGGTCAGGCGTTCAACGTCGGTAGCGACAGCCCCGAAACCAGCGTGCGCGAATTGGCTCGCTCAATCGCCGGTCTGTTTGGTCAAACCGAGCCGGTGCGCGTCAACATGGCGCCTGGCAACGCGCAGGGTCAGGGCGCCCCGCAACGCGCTTGTCCCGACCTCGGGAAGCTGCGTCGACACTTCGGTTTCGAGCCGCGGGTGAGCCTGCTCGATGGTCTGTCCCGCACCATTCGGTGGTTTCGAGCAACATGACACGCCAACACACAGGTAGCGCACGCGAGCTCTGTTCGGCCTACGAGCACGGCGAGCTGTTGCGTGACGAGTTCTGGCTCCAGATGCGCGAGCGCCACCGCAGCATCGAAGAGTACGTGGCGCTGATGGGGCGCGGGGAGCTCGATCACCTCGAAATCCACAAGAGCGGCCTGATCGTCGTGTTCAGCGATGGGCTGCGCATGCGTTGGCGGCCCGATGACACGCGCAGCGTGCCGAGCGTTACCGTCAACCACGGCAGCTACGAGCCGCGCGAGGTGCGGGCGTTGACGGCGCTCGCCGAGCAGAGTCGCGTGGTGTTCGACATCGGTGCCAACGCAGGCTTCGTCGCCTTGCGCCTTTCGCGTGCCCAGCGCCGCAAGGGCGCGGTGGTACACGCCTTCGAGCCGGTGCCGAGTACGCATCAGGAACTGCTCGCGAACATCGAGCTGAACGGACTCGGCTCGCGTGTGAAGGCCCACCCGCTCGCGCTCGGTGAGGCAGAGGGCTGCGTGAAGTTCTTCGTGCCGGCCTTCCACGGCAGTGTGGCAGCCTCGGGGCGCCCCTTGTTTGCGAATGACGAGAACCGCGAGGTGAGCGTCGAAATGACCACCTTCGATCGCGTGTTCGCCGAGCTCGGGGAGAGCGAACTCGACCTCGTCAAATGCGACGTGGAGGGGGCCGAGCTCTTCGCGCTGCGCGGTGGGCTTGCAACGCTCGAGCGCACGCGGCCAGTCTTGATGGTCGAAATGCTGCGCAAATGGGCGAAGGTCTACGACTATCACCCGAACGACATCATCGCGCTCTTGGCGCCGCTCGGGTACCATTGCTACTCGCTCGCCGACGCGGGGCTCGTCGAACACGCGGCCGTCGACGACGCGACGCAGGCGACTAATTTCTTCTTCCTCGACCCCAGTCGACACGGAGCGGCGTTAGCCGCGCTCGAGCGCTCGCTCGAGATCCCGGCGAGCGCGCCGCAGTTGTGCAGCGAACGCAGCCGGGAACTTGCTCGAAAAGTACGTGTCGATGCGCTGCGCATGGTGCACAAGGCGCGCGCGTCACACATCGGCAGCTGTCTGAGCGCGGCCGACATCCTCGCGGTGCTCTACGCGTCCGTGTTGAACTTCGATGCGGCGAACCCGGCATTGCCAAGCCGCGATCGCTTCATTTTGAGCAAGGGTCACGCGGCGGCGGTGCTCTATGCGGTGCTCGCGGAGAGCGGATTCTTCCCGCGGGAATGGCTCGAGCACTACACCGAGGACGGCTCGCCGCTGGCGGGGCACGCCGTGCACAAGGGGGTACCCGGCGTCGAAGTCTCGACGGGTTCGCTCGGGCATGGCCTTTCGATTGGCGTGGGGATGGCCCTCGGCGCGCGTCGAACCAAGACCGCTTATCGCGTCTTCGTGTTGATGAGCGACGGCGAGTGCGACGAGGGGTCCGTGTGGGAGGCGGCGCTGTTCGCGGGGCACCACGGGCTCGAGAATTTGGTCGCTATCGTCGATCAGAATCAGATCCAAAGCTTTGGTCGCGTCGCCGACGTGCTCGATTTGGAGCCCTTTGCCGACAAATGGCGAGCCTTTGGTTGGAACGTCGTCGAGCTCGATGGGCACGACCATTTCGCACTCAGTCGCGCCTTGCAGGGAGCGCCCGGAGTTCCCGAAAGACCCACGCTGGTGGTCGCGCGCACCGTGAAGGGTAAGGGCGTAAGCTTCATGGAAGACAAACTCGAGTGGCACTACCGCTCGCCCGACGACGCTGCGCTCGCGCTCGCGCTCGGCGAGCTTGGGGAAGCGCCGTGAGGGGCGCCTTCGTGCGCGGTTTGCTGCGCTTGGCGGAGCGCGACCCGCGCGTGGTGCTGCTCACGGGTGATTTGGGCTATTCGGTGTTGGAGCCGTTCGCCGAGCGGTTTCCTGAGCGCTACGTGAATATCGGCGTCGCAGAGCAAAATATGCTCGGCATCGCCGCCGGCCTCGCGCACTCCGGCAACGTCGTATTCGTGTACTCGATTGCGAACTTCCCGACCCTGCGCTGCCTCGAGCAAATTCGGAACGATGTCGTTTATCACGGCCTGCCGGTGCGCATCGTGTCCGTGGGAGGTGGCCTCGCCTATGGCAGCGCCGGCTACACGCACCACGGCGTCGAGGACTTGGCCGTGATGCGCGCGCTACCAGGGCTTGCGGTGTTCGCACCGGGCGACCCGCACGAAACGGAGCTCATCACTGACGCGCTGCTCGCGTGGCCCGGTCCCGCCTACCTGCGCCTCGGAAAGGCGGGCGAGCCGTGTGTCCACGCTCGACCCCCAGAGCTGCACCTCGGGCGAGCTCTGCTGGTGCGACCGGGAACGGACGTCACGCTCTTTGCGACCGGAAGCATGTTGAAGAGCGCGGTCGACGCCGCATGCGAACTCGAGGCAGCGAACGGCCTCTCGGTGCGAGTCCTGAGCATGCACACGCTGAAGCCCCTCGACGAAGCCGCGATCGTCGCGGCCGCTCGTGAAACGTCACTCCTCGTCAGCTGCGAAGAGCATTCGACGATCGGCGGCCTCGGCTCGGCGGTGGCCGATGTCGTCGCTTCCTTGAGCGCGCCGCGCGCGCGGTTGGTCAAGTTCGCGCTGCCGGACGCCCCGAGCGAACGCGTCGGAAGTCAGCGCTACCTGCTCTCCGCACTCGGAACGATTGCCGACCTCGTACGGCGCGCCTTGGCCCGCTCACCCGCCGAGCTCAATGGGTCGCGATCGCTTCCGCCAAGCCTCGCTCAATAAAGCGCCTCGGCGGGGCTCCAGAAATTCCAGTATTGATTGCTACTTGTAGTGGTGGTGTGCCTCCTGCGCGCGGAATCATGGGGATTTCTGGGCGGGAGTGAGCGATAGCAGCGGTTCCGACGAGCACCCTATGGTAAGCAGTAGCTGACTCGGCTCCCCGCCTGTTTGGAGGTCCTTATGCGCGCGACTGCTGCTTTCCGTGTCCTGGTTTGTGCTTCGAGCCTTTTGGTCGCCTGCGGCGGTTCTGAAGGAAGCGGCGATTCCGGGAGTGGTGGCGGCGCGACCCGCGGCGGCACGGCCGGCAATAGTCGCGGCGGGACGCCCGGCAACGCGGGCGGTGCTCCCGGCTTTGCGGGTGGCTTCGGCCAGCAAGGTGGCGTGATGGGGATGGCGCGCGGTGGCCGCAATGGAGGCCAAGCGGGCTTCAGCTTCGGCACCGGCGGCGCCGTTACTCAGGGGCGCGGCGGTGCTGGGCCCCAGGGCGGGTTCACCTTCAGCCTGGGCGGCTCATCCGCCGGCATGGCGAACCAGGGTGGAGCAAGCGCCGGCATGACCAACCAGGGTGGCAGAAACGGCGGCGCGGGCATGAACCAAGGCGGGAGAAACGCCGGCGGCGGCACCGACGCGGGCGGCGCATCGGCTGGCACGACTGCGGGTGGCGCCAACAACGGTGGCGCGGCAGCGGGAGCCAGTTCTGGAGGAAGCTCGAGCGGTGGTGCGGCCAGCGGCGGCGCGTCAGCGGGTGCTGGCGGCGCGGCGGCCACGAAGTGCCCGGCGAGCCCTGCGGTGGGTGACCCGTGCACAGGCGCCAACGGACCTTGCACCACCGGGACCGGTTGTTTCTGCGTCGATGGGTTCGTCGCTGGCTCTGCCTGCACTCCGTGACGGCTGACGCCTGACGGCGCCGAGCGGGCTCCGGGGTGCTCTATCGAGCGCCTCGAGCGCGCGACGCCCCGGTGATCCTCGGAGCGGCGGCAGATTGCGTCGCGTCAGTGTTTGGGCACCGGGCGACCATCCCCAAACAATCAAGTGCGCGAAAACGACACGGGCCCGGGTGGCTGTTTGCCGCCCGAGCCCGTATTTGCCGATCACCCGACGCTAGTGATCAGCCGATCTGGCACCAGCACTGCAGCTTCCCGCCGCACTTGTCGTCTTGCGGGCACTCGCCGACCCAACCGCCGGCTTCGTCGTAGTTCGACTGGCAGGAGGCTTTCGTCGGATCCGTGGGGTTCGCGCACAGGTCCTCGCACGTGGTCGGGGTGCAGCATTCCGCGCAGCTCGGCGTCAGACCGCCGCAGCCGTCCGGCTGTTGCCCGCAGGTGCCGTCCGGGTAATCCGCGCAAGTCTTCGGCGTGCAGGCGCCGCTGCCGGCGCAGAAGGTGGCACAAGCTTCACCGGCGTCCGCGCCTTGAGTCTGATCGCCGTCATGCATTTGAACTTGCAGGCGGTAGGAGTGACCGGCGATGAGCCCCGCTTCGAAGCGAACCTCAGCGCCGTACCCTCGACCCGTGTGGCCCGTGGTGACGCAGGATTGAGCCGTGCACGGGCAAGTATTGGTGGCCTCGGGCGGCACGGTATCGGCGAGCGGGCTCAGGTCCCAGCGGTTGTACGGTGACGGGTCAGCCTGATTGGGCGTACCCACGCCGTTCGACATCGTCGCGGACTTCCACGTTCCGAAGATGGCGACCGGGTCGTAGGCCTTGCCGCCTTTCTGCTGATCGCCAACCGTGCAGTTTGGATCCGCGGTCAGATCGGTGATGAACAGCACCGGGCGCAGCGGACGATTGGAGGTATCCACGCAGGTAGGATCGCCGGTCTCTGGGTAGAGGGTCGCGTCCGGGTTTCTCGAAAGCGCCGACACCGGGAAGGCGTCTGTCGCGCAGCCGAGCGTCAAGGCGTGCTCGTCGTTGTAGAAAGCGCGAATCTGAGCAGGCTGCGAGCCGCCGCCGGCAGCGGTGATCGCGCAGAGGATGACGTTTTCGTTGAAGCTGGTTTCCGGATAGCCGCAGGTGTCGTTGCCGTTTGCGGCGGCGGGCAGCGTGATGCCAGGCGTGCACGTGGCAGGTCCGGTCGTGGCTCCGCAGGAAGCGCCGACGCTGACGCCGGTTCCCGCGCAATCCGTACCCGCGCAACAGCGTGCCGGGAGGGGCGACGTCTGTGGCGTACAGGTCAGGCCGGATCGACACGCGCCCACCGAGTCACACAGACAGCCCTTGGTGCCAGCGATGCAAGTCGAGGTGACGCCGTTGTCGTCCGAGGAGAACGCGCCCGCAAACGTGGTGCCGGTGCCAGCCGCCGCGGTTGCGCCGCCGCTCGCTGCGGTCGCTCCGCCGCTCGCGACCGTTGAGCCACCGCTCGTTGCGGTCGTCCCGCCGTTCCCGACCGTTGCTCCACCAAAGGTTGCGCCACCGAAGGCACTGGTCGTGCCCCCGCGTCCCGTACTGGTAGCCCCCCCCAGGGTGCCGATCGTCGACCCTCCCGTACTCGTGCTGCCCGAGCAGGCGCTGAGTGCGCCGATCACCAGCGCTGCCGTACACACAAGAAGCTTTTTCATCGCCGAATCCTCCGGGCCATACTTGGATGAGTCGAAAACTTTATTTGCCCGCACGTCCAATAGTCACCACTACCGGGCGCAAGCCGTCGCACCAAAGCGCGCTCGATGAAATAAATAGCACGTCGACTCGTCTCCGAGCCAGCGCCGCGCGCAGTGATAAGACTTGCCGGGACGAGAACGGACGGCGCCCGTCCGGAAATTTCCAGGGCTCCCGTTAATCGTCGACTTGGCATCTAAACTGTCAGAGCGTGTTACCGAGGCGCAGAAGTCGTGGCATACTGCACCGGCTTTCTGCTGCGGGACTGGCGCTTGGGTCAGTTCCATTAGTTTTTCAATTCCACGCTTCTCGGGTGGAGGAATACGATCATGCCGAAATACATCGCCCTGATTACCGTCGGAATTCTGAGCTCAGCCTGCACAATCCTCGGCAAATCGGACAATAGCGGGGATGGCAACGGCTCCGGCGGCGCCATGCTGACGTTTGGCAGTGGGGGCTCCGGCGCCAGTAGCGGCTCGGGCGATCCGGTTCTGAACGCCGGTACGGGCGGCCTCGAAGCGTGCACCGGCGTGACCATCGAGCCGGAGAGTGTGCCCGCGATCCTCCAAATCGTGCTCGACAACAGCTTGTCGATGAACAGCATGACCCCTTCGACTGGGGGCCAGAGCAAGTGGGCGGTAACCCGCGCAGCGCTCGAAGAGACCATCAAAAGCCTGCCGCGCGGCTTTCAGGTCGGTCTGGTTTACTTTCCGAATGTCCAGCTCTCGCAGGGAACTACGGCGCGCGACGTGTCGGCGTGTGTGAACACGCAAAGCGTGGTGCCCATCGCCGATCTCGGCGGCGCCAACTCGCCCGCTCGGCAGGCGCTGATTGATTCACTCGAGAGCGTCC
This sequence comes from Sorangium sp., assembly GCA_019695485.1. Classification (GTDB taxonomy): domain Bacteria; phylum Myxococcota_A; class Polyangia; order Polyangiales; family Polyangiaceae; genus PMG-095. Next base: position 7,003 of record JAEUAF010000105.1, on the reverse strand, counting down.
AACCGATCGGCGCCACGCCCACCCACGACGCTTACAACTACGGGCTGAACGAGAGCCTGCTCAAAGCGTCGGACAAAGTGGCTCGCTACATGCTGCTGATGACGGATGGCGGTCCCACGTTGGAGCTCGGTTGCATCGGGACCGGCCTGTTGTCCGATCCCCGACCGACGCAGCCGATCATCAACTCGATTGCTGCGGCGTTGACCGATCACAACATCAAGTCCTTCCTAGTCGGCGTTCCAGGCACGGAAGACATCGGTAATCAGACCCACGATGATGGGCGTCCATGGATGTCGACCGCCGCCGTGATGGGCGGCACCGCGGTCCCCGGTTGCAATGTGTCGGGGCCCAACTACTGCCACATCGACATCTCTCAGGCGACGGACTTCTCGGCCGCGCTGAAGGCCGGACTCGGCTACATCACGCGCCAGATCGTGGCCTGCACCTACGACATTCCCGCGACGGGCGACAACGGCGACCCCATCGACCCTAGTCTGATCAACGTGCTCTACACGCCTGGCGGCGGTACGCAGACCGTGATCAAGAAGGACGACAATACCGCCTGTCAGGATGGCTGGCAGCTAGTCGGCAACCAAGTGGTGCTCTGTCCCAGCACTTGCAACACGGTGAAGAACGACGCACTCGGCCAGTTCCAGCTCCTCTTCGGTTGCAAGACCGAAGTCGCCTTCAGATAGAGAGCAGACGGGAGCCAGCATGCGCCGGAGTCAACGTTTTGGCGCTCCGGCGCGTGGGCGTCGGCTCTTCGCCTACGCGCTGATCGGCGCTGCCTGCGCGGCCGGCGGCTGTTCGAGCGGAGGCCATGCGGCGGCACCACGAACGCGCGCCGTGCGCGGTGACGTCGAGGAGGGGACTTGCCAAATCGTTCCCGCAGCGGGCGGTGGCGGCGGGAACGGTGCGGGCGAAGCTGGCGCCGGCGGAGTCGTGGCGGGTGCCGAGGCCGCCAGTGCGGCCACGAACGGCGCTCCGGACTATCTCTCGGCGATTGGCTGCACGGCTGACTACACCGCGTTGGCGTCGCTTCCCACGGACGCCACCATTCCGGGCGCACGCTCGGTGAAGTTCGTCATCGATACGCGCGATTTGTCGTCGGGCGCCGACGCCAAGCATCGCAGTCTCTACTTCCAGAACAGCGTGAAATACCCATTTCACGTCAACTTCTGTTGCACGCACATCAAAGGTGTCTCGTGCGACGAGTCCCAGTTCCTGGACACCTACTACAGCGCCAATCGACGCTTCATAGCGGGCGCCATCACGCACTACGAGAAGCTCGACCTGTGGGCACTGGAGATGGCCCCCTACGACACGGCGACGCCCGACATGATCCAGAACGTGTTCGACACGATCACCACCGCGAACGCGTTTTTTCGGCCTGGGCTTGCGTTTCACCCCACCTCGGACGCGTGGGCGAGCCGGGCCGAATACTTGGATCTCGGCATCCCGATCGTGACGACCGAGGAGATCTACGCAGGCACGGACTATCAGCCGCTGACTCGCGCGACCGCCAGCGGCGTGGTGCGTTACTATAACCAGGCCGACATCCAGGCGGGCGTGGACATCCCTTACAATTCCATCGTCGTTCTCGATGAAGTGCCGAACGATATCTCGGTGGTGGCAGGCGTTGTCAGCGAGCAGTTTCAGTCGCCGCTCTCGCACGTGAATGTGCTCTGCACCAACCGCGGAACGCCGAATATGGGTCTGCGCGACGCTAGGGCCAAGCTACTCGCCTACAAGGACAAGTGGGTCGAGCTCAGCGTGGGCATCGATGGCTACGACATTCACGAGATCGACGCCGCCACGGGGGAGGCAGCGTTCCTTGCTCACCAGCCGGCGCAGGTGACGCTCCCTGAGTTGAACCTCTCTGTCACGGAGATCGCCGACGCCGAAACACTGATTGCCGACTATCCGTCCATCCCCGACGTCGGCAAGCGTGGTGCCATCCAAGAGGCGGTGCGGGCGTACGGCGGCAAGGCCGCGAACTTCAGCGTGATGGCTCAGGCCGGCGGAATTCCGGTGCCGAAGGCGTTCGCCATTCCCGTCTATTGGTACGACAAATTCATGCGCGACAACGGGTTTTACGACACCCTGGATGCGCTCCTCCAAAATCCGGATTTCACGAGTTCTACCGACTCGAGCGTACGCCGCCAATCGTTGCAGGACCTACGCGACGCGATGATGACCGGCGTGATCGACGACCAACTCCAGAACGCCCTGCGCGAAAAGCTCGAAGCCGAGTTCGTCGGTAACGATGGGCGGCCGCTGGTGATGCGCTTTCGCACCAGCACCAACAGCGAGGATCTGGACGCTTTTCCCTGCGCGGGTTGCTACGAATCGCACACGGGCGATCCGTCGGATTGGCCGGACGTGCTCAAGGCGATTCGCTCGGCGTACAGCAGCGCCTGGTTGTTTCGGACCTTCGAGGAGCGAAGCTACTACCGCGTCGATCACAAGAGCGTCGGCATGGCACTTCTCGTACACCATCGCTTCGACGGGGAAGTCGCCAACGGAGTTGCCATTACCAGTAACCCCTACGACTCTAGCGGCGCCGACAGCGCACGGTACGTCAATGTCGAGTTCGGCGGCGCTGCCGAGGTCGTGCATCTGCCGAGCGGCGTGACAACTGACCAGTTCCTTTACTTCGCCAATGGGTCGACCTCCTACATTTCGCGCTCGAACCTGGTCGCCAAAGATCAGCACGTGTTGAGCGACGCACAGATCGCAGAGCTCGGCTCTGCGCTCGACGCGGTTCATCAACTCTTCGCGAGCGCGTACAAAGACCCGGGGTCCTCCTGGTACGCGATGGACAGCGAATTCAAGTTCATCGCCTGCGATGCGCTCGGCAACCCGACCGACACGCCGACGCTGTGGATCAAGCAGGCGCGCCCCTATCCGAGCCCGTTCGCCGCCGTGCCCGCGGCGAGTTCGAGCGGCCCGTGAGCGCGGAAAGCGCGCCGGTTTTCCGTCGTCCGACCTCTCGCGCTCAGGGACAGCCGCTCACGCTCCAGCTGTCGAAGGGGGTGCTGTTGCCCTCGGCCACTTCGTAACAATTGAACGTTGCCGTGCAGCCGTCGACGCGCACGTGACAGAAGTCGTTGACCAGATCCTGCGCCGCCATCAGATCGTCGCCGACGCTGCAATGGTAGGTGTCGGAGCGGTCGTTGCCCGCGGCGTCCATGCCGCTCACGGTGGCCGCCGTCACGTCGAGCGCGCGTGGTTCGCCCCCGAGCGGCCCCGTTTCCACGTAGACGACGCCGCCGTCGTCGCTGCAGGCGCCCGCGCGCTTTGCGCACGATCGCGTGTAGAGGTGCGTGTGCGAACCGAACACGACGTTGACGCCGTTCTGTTCCGCCAAATCAATCCAGGGTAGCTCTTCGGCAACCGGCGCGTGGCGGCTGCTGCAGGAGTAGACCGGCTCGTGGAAGAACATGAACTTGAGCTCGGCGGACGTCGCCTCCGGGCTTGAAAGCGTCGCGCGAAGCCAGCTGGTTTGCGCGTCCGACAGGTGCTCGCTGTCGAGCATGATGTAAAGCGCGTTGGCGAATTTGACCGAATAGTAGCTGCCGTCCTCGCCATTTACGCCGAGCGCTTGCTGCGCCGGGAGATGCTGGTTGTAGGACGCGAACCAGCTGCCGATGGTGCTGTCGTGATCACCCAGCGTGCCGAAGTAGCGCGGGGTGTCCGCGAAGCTGCCCGAGCAGGCCTCCTCGCGCTGGAAGCCGCCCAAGGCCACCAAACTGTCATGCTGGGCCCACTGAGCATCCGACACCACGTCGACCAGGTCGCCGTTACTCACCGCGCCGATGGCGTCGGCGTCGATCTGCTTCATCTGCGCCATCGCGATTTGGGTGCGGGCGTCGAACGCGGTGGGGCCGGCGTGCATATCGCCGAACACGAAGAAGCTGAAGCGGGTGGTGTCGTCGCAGCGACCGGCGCGGCAGCCTCGGCCGCTCTTGCAGGCGTTCCCGCAACAGCCGCAGTTGTTCGCGTCCGTCTGCAGATTCGCGCAATGGGGAGCTGAACTGTCGCCAGCGTTGGCCGACGCGCCGCCCGCGCCAGCGGCCACTTCTGCTGAGCAAAGCGTTTCCGAGGCCTGACACGCCGCAGCACCAGCGCCGCCACCGGCGCCAGCAGGGGCACCCCCCGTCCCAGGCGAAGGCCCATTGCTGTCGCTACACCCGGGGAGGCACGTGCCGAGCAAAGTGAAGGTAAGACCAAATACCTTCGCGCTGCGCGCGACGAGCGTGAGCGATTGCATGAGCCACACCCGGTATAGCGCGCCGCCCGGCGGCAGGCACCCCGCCGCAGAAACCGGCGCTCATGCGGCAAACCTTGCGAAATAGGTTCAATCAGCTTATGCGGAAAGCCTGGAGGTTCCGCCTTGCGATCGCTTTTAGGACTCGGAAATCGGACACATGCAGGGGCGCGCCTACAGGGCGCGCGTGCCGCCGCGACGGGCCGCATCGGGCGCTCGAAAGCGCTGATCCTGATCGCGGGAACCAGCTGTTCCCTCTATTGGCTCTCCGCTTGCGCGAGCGATGACAAACCCGTGCTCAATCCGACGGGTGGGGCATCCAGTACAGGAGGTCGCGTTGGTGCGGGAGGCGCTCATCTTGCTGGTGCGAGCGCCGGCGGCGCGACGGGCAGTTCGGGTGCCCCGGCAAGCGCCGGCGCCAACAACGCCGGTGAAGGGGGCGCGAGCGAGGTCACCTCGTTTGGTCCAGCCCTCCAAGTTTCGGCGAGCGGGTTTCAGACCTGCGCGCTTCTCGAGGATCACTCGGCCTACTGCTGGGGCTACAACCTGCACGGCGAGCTCGGCAACGGCAGCAAGGTCAACAGCTCCGTGCCCTCGCTGGTCACCGGGCTCTCGAGCCCCACGGCCATCATCGGCGCGGGGATCCACACCTGCGCCGTCCTCGACGGCGGGTCCGCGCAGTGCTGGGGCGGGAACATCGACGGTCAGCTCGGCGACGGAACGTTCACGAACAGCGTGGTTCCCGTCACGGTGTCTGGGCTCAGCGGCGTGATCGCGATGGCCGGCGGCTTCCTCCACACCTGCGCGTTGTTGGAGGACGGCTCCGTTCGCTGCTGGGGCTACAATTACCACGGCCAACTCGGCGATGGGACCGAGACCAATAGCGCTGTCCCCGTCGCGGTGCTCGGCATCACGAATGCCGTCGCCATCGCCGCAGGCACCTATCACACGTGCGCGGTGCTGAGCACGGGCGCCGTTCAATGCTGGGGCAACAACGTCGACGCCCAGCTTGGCACCGGCAACCGTACCAACACCAGCGTTCCACTGAATGTGGTCGGCCTCTCCAACGCGGTGGCGATCGCCGCCGGCTACGGCCACACCTGCGCCATTTTGGCGGATCAATCGCTCACTTGCTGGGGCTACAACAACTACGGCCAGCTCGGCATCGACTCACTCGCCGACAGCGCGGTGCCGGCCGCCGTGGCTGGCGTGAGCAGCGTGGTCTCGGTCGCGACAGGTCAGTTTCACACCTGCGCTGCGTCGAGCGATGGCTCCGCTGCGTGCTGGGGAAACAACAACAGCGGCCAGCTCGGCAACGGGTCCACACAGGCTTCGGGCGTGCCGGCCGCGGTCGCGGGGATCACCGACGCCCAGGCAGTCAGCGTCGGGGAATTTCATTCGTGCGCGCGCCTGAACGACGGCAGCCTGCGGTGCTGGGGAGAAAACGGCTACGGGGAGCTCGGGAACGGCAAGAGCTCGGGCTTCGTCACGACGCCAGTCGAGGTGCGTGGGCTCTAAAGCTCAGAGGGCGACGGGAGTGCCATTAGCCAGCTTCGCAGAGTTTGCGCGCGGTGTTGCAGACCGAACCCGAGGGGCACTGGGAGTCCAGCAGGCACGAATCGAACCCTTCGATCGTGATGAAGCGCTCGACGTTCGATCGCACGATCAGATCCACCCTGCCGGGTTGAATCTTCGTCGAGCCAGAGCTGCTACGCGTCACGTTGAGCTCGGGAAACCCGGCGATGTTACCGAGCATCACGAGCTGCGACACGAGGCCCGCGGAGATCGTCACGGAGCCGGTATCCTCGACGTCACACGCGAGAAAGCCAATCGTGCCCGCGTGCCGGCTAATGTTGAGCTCGATTTCCACGCGCCCGGAATCAGTCGAGTCGGGAGGGTTCCACTCGATGGAGAGCGGCTTGTAGTGCGTCGGATCAGGGTCCGAGAGATCCTTCTCGAGCCGATAGTCGTCTCGGCCGAGCGTCAGTGGCGCAACGCCCGTGGCAGAAATCTGGAAGGCAGGGTAGTCAGCGCCGCTCGCTGACACTTCAATCGGGTCGCCTTCCGCGAAAGCGGGAAAAGCGAGTTCCGTGGTGTTGGGGTCGACGATGTACGAATTGCCGAGATTCGTGAGTTGAAAGCGCTGGGCGCCGGCCGTCGTGCGCACGCCACTCACGCTCACGTCACCCACGTCTTTCCGGCTTGGATAGGCTTGGCAGGTGTCGGTCGCGACGCATACGCAAGCGTTTACACCCGTGACGGCGGCGGCCGCGCACGCCGCGTTGCTACTGCGAGTGCTGCAGCCGCCGATGTTCACGCAGCTCGGGGTCACGACGCCATACACGGCGCAGCCGGGCGTCGCGTCGGCTGGGGCGGGCAGCTTATTTTCGCTAGTCAGCTCTGGGTACGGCCCATCGTCCACCTCGCCGACGACCTCGGTGTAAGGCGGATTGATGCCTCCCTCGACCGCCGCCGAGATCAAGGACACCGTGAACGAGCCAACCAGCTCTGCGCCGTTCGAGTCCGGAGCGCCATTGGGTGAGGAAGACGAACACGCGCCCAATAGCGTGGCGCAAAAGGCGAGCCGGAGCGCCGATCGCAGCGAGTTTGGTGCCGATCGTGAGTGAGTGTTCAGCCAGGAGAAAGTCAGCGCCATGGACAGGTCGATCCGCGAAGAAGGAACCGCACGGTCATCTTAGCTCGTGTCGCCACCGATCCATGAAACTTTTGTTC
>JAEUAF010000092.1 GCA_019695485.1 Sorangium sp. | reverse complement strand
CTGGTTTGCGAGCTTGATGCTCGAGTTTTCCGACTCTTTGACGAGCGACGCTTCGTTGCTGTCGGCCTCCGTCACCGCTTGGGCGTCACCGCTGGCGAGACCCTTCAAGATCTCGTCCATCTCGTTGGCGCGCTTCTTCGAGTCGAGCTGGTCCAGGTAGGTCGGGATGTACTTGTCGAGCTGGCTGCGCGTGACGACGATCTCACTTAGCTGGCGTTTGGAATGGATGCGAACCAGATCCAGCGTGTCTACTGCGAGCGGGTCGGCCAGGGCCAGGGTGATTGAGCGCGGATCGGCGTCGACGGGCAGCACCCGATGCTTCTCGATGAAATCCCGCGGTAGCTCAGCAACTGCTTCGATGTTGATCGAGCAGGTGTCGAGATCGACGAATGGCAGCTGGAACTTTCGCGCCAACGCCACTGCCAAGTCCACCTCCGAGATCAAGTTCATGTCGACCAAGATCTGGCCGATGCGCTTGCCGCCCCGCTTGCGCTGCTCGCTCAGCGCGAACTCGATGTCGTGCGTGTCGGCGAGGCCGGCTTCGATCAACACCTCGCCGATGCGCGTGCCTTTGCGCTGCTGCAAGACCGTCGCCTGATCGAGCGCCGCCTGATTGATGCGCTTGCTCTCGACCAGAATTTGACCGATTGGAGTGCGCTTCTCCTCCTTTTGAACCGACAGACCAGCTTGCAAGGCGTCTGCCCCGACGCGCCCGTCTTTTACCAGCAACGCGCCGAGGGGCTCGTTGACCTCGCGCAGGTTCACCCCGTGGTTGTAGAAAAAGATCTCGCGGTAGGGGCTCTGCGGTTCGGCGGGTCGCATGTAGGCGCCGACGCCGCCGGTCGCGTTCGGCTCTACCGGATCGACGATGAAGGTCTTGCCTCCGCTCACGTGAATCTTGAGCGAGCCGCGTCGTGTTGGTGCGGGTGGCGGATCGCCCGGCATGCGATGAAACGCGACATAGGCGACTTGCTCCGCCGCGAGCCGCGTATTGGCTTTGCCGTCCTGAGACAGGCCAAGTGCAATGTCGGGCGCGGCCGGGCTGAAGCGGCTTAGGTAGCCCGCATGGCTCTTGCCGTTCACGAGGAGCAGAGTCACCTCCGCCATGCCTGGCGCAAAGGTACGGTCTGGTAGCATGCGAGCGTTGCCTTCTGAGGTTCGGCGCGCGGTCCCAGACGCCTCGGGGCACGCGCGCATGGATCGAGAGGTCCGCGCCGGTTTCCGGGCGCGGACGAGGCAACGGCCACCCGCCTATCCCACTGAAGCCCACCTCGTGGAAACGGCTCGTCTCTACTCTTGGATGGCAAGCGTCCGTACTAGCGATCGCCCTCGAAAAATGGTTCTCTGAAAGTCAGGAAGGGAAATGAACACTAAGCATCGGACCACGCCGGTTGCACCAGCGCCGCGGCCGCGTTCCAAGGTTTCGGACCGCCCCCCCGCGCACGTGCTGAAGGCACCCATCGTGGTGGTGTCGACGGCCGGGGAGTTCGAGCACGAGCGCGGTGGGCTCGTCCTGGGTCGAGGGCAAGTTGCCCACGTCGTCATCGATGACCCACTGATTTCCCGCCATCATGCGCGGCTCGTGGTCCAGCCCGACGAGAGCGTGATCGTCGAGGACCTTCACAGCACGAACGGCGTGTTCGTGAACGGCGTGCGTTTGGCGCGGCCTTCCTGCCGTTTGTCCGAGGGTGATCGGCTACTGCTCGGAACGACCGAGGTCAGTGTGTTCAGCAGTCGCGCGTCGGCGACGGTTCCGGTCGAGCATGTGCGAATCCCGCTGCGTACAGGGCAAGCGCTCGGCGAGGGTTTCGAGTCCGCGCCGAGCGGTTCTCACGCAGTGGCCGTACTCGGGGCGTCCAGCGCAAAGACCTCGCGTCCGGGCGCGAAGGCTGGAGGGCTCTCGCCGACCACCGATCGCTCGAGCGCGGTCGAGCTCGTGGGGCAACTTGCTCAGCGCTTGATGCAGTCTGGGCGAGCCGTCGAAGCGATTCGCGTGCTCTCGGACCATTTGAACAATGTGCTCTTGGGCGTCTCGGCGGGCCTCGCCGTGAGCGAGCCGATTCTCGAACACGCGAGCTTGCACGCGCTCGAGTTGTCGGTGTGGACGAGTCGCGGTGCCTGGGTCGACTACGTATTCCAGCTGCATCTGTCGTGTCAGCGCGTCCCGAGTGATCGCAGCCTGGATCGGCTGGAGACCGCCCTGCGTGCGGGGTTGGAGCTGGATGTCGAGCTTGCCAACTACTACGTGAGCAGTTTGCAGGCGCGCTCCTTCGAGATGAGCCGCGACGATCAACTACGCCTGGCCCGGGTCGTTCGCATGTTGCCGCGGCGCGCGCCGTAGGCGTCCGTTCGAGCGTTCAAAACTCGGCGTGCAGTGCGGCCCCCAATGGGGCCAACACCAGGGACGCTTGCGCATTCGCTCGGCGAAAATCCACGAACACGAGACCGAGAACGGCGGTCCCCGTCGCCGCCAGCGCGGTCGCGGCGATGAGCACGTTGGTGCGACGCTCGAGGGCATGACCGTCCGCCACGCGCGCGTTGGCCTGCGCGAGGGTCAACCTGGGTAGATCTCGACGATAGTCGTCGTAGGCATGACGGACGTCGAGCCCGCTCCAGACGGTGACGCCCGCGAGCAGCGCTGTGGCCCCCGCTGCCGCGTAAAACACCACCGGCGATAGTCTCGCGGGTGCCTCCTCTGGCCGCTGGGGTTTGGGCGCAGCTGCGGGTTCGCGCTTGGCCTCCGGCACGACGACGACCTCCAACGCGCGCGAACGGCTCGTGACGCGCAGGCGCAAGTGTTCGCCAGGCTCGAGCGTGACATCCTGCTCGAGGACCGTCGTGCCAGCGTTCGAGACCACCAAGTGGTGTGTTCCGGGATCGACGTCGACTTCGTTGACGGCGGAGCCCAAGGCCTTCCCATCGAGATCGATCAAGTAGTTCTCGGGGGCTGCCGCTTCGACGCTCACGTGTGCGAGGCTCGCACCGGCGGCTTCGCGCTCGTGCTCGATGCGTGCTCGCAGATCCGCGGCCACGCCCGGATCCTGAAGGATCGCGGAGAACTCGTCGCGCGCGAGCGTGAAGCGACCGAGGCGCGCCAAACAGAGCGCGAGATTGAAGCGAACGATGGGATGGGCACCCGCTGCCGCAGCCGCTTGGAAGCGCTCGAGGGCCCGCGCGTAGTCGGCTTTGTCGAAGCTCTCCGTGCCCTCGGCGAAGGCACGCTTTCCGCAGTCGCGGTCGCCTGCGGCACAGCTCGAGGTCTGCGCGCGCACCTCTAGGCAAACGCCGCCGAGCCCGCTGCTGAGCGTCGCCGCCAAGAGCCAGCGTTGCGCGTTGCCCCTGCTCATCGTCGATCCGAACGCCATCGGCGAAGGCTTCACGGCTGGCGTGGCCCTTCACCGTCGTCGAATGGGTTGTTGCGGATGACGCCCGCGGGCTTTGCGGTTGAAGGCGCATTGCCGGCTGTCGTCTGCGGAGGTCGGGCTGCGTCCGCTGTACTCTTGTCAGACGGCTCAGCTGACGGCACGCTGCGCACGGTGTCGCCCGCTGCCCGTGCCGGCGCCTCGAGCGAGGGGCGTCCGCGGACGGCATGAGTGTCGGCCGCCGCAGCGCTGGCTACACTGGCCACAGTGAGCGGCACGACTAGGAGTTGATCGCGATCCGGGACGACTTGCAGCGTCATAGGGCGAAAGCCCTCGGCCTCGACTTCCACGGCGACGGGTGTTCGCGCTCGATCGAGCTCGGCGCGCGCGGGTCGCGTGATGAGGGTGCTGCCGGCGACGCGGATCGTAGCGTTTGCGGTTTCCGGTCGCACGCCGACTTCCAACGTGACCTTCGCGGGCAGCACCGCCTGAAGGGGCGCCATCGATACGCTCGCGGCGGCCGTCTTCTCGCGATTTCGCTGCGGGCCATAGCTGAGCGTGAGCGCGACCGCGACGCCGAGGCCGAGCGCGCCAGCGATCCAAACCCGCTCACCGCCCGGGACCCGCCGCTGCGCAGAGACCTCGTGGAACAGGCGCGTCGTTTCGTCCGACACCGGTTCGAGGCGCAAGGAACGCAGCTCGAGCGCGGCTTGGTTGTCTTCGCGGATCTCTCGCGCGAAAAGAGCGCTCATGGTTTCTGCGAGGCCCCGCCGCGCGTCGCCAGCGGTGAGGGCTGCCAAGCGATCGAGGTCGTTTGCCATCTCGCTGCCGTGTTCATAGCGGACCCGGCGAGCTGGGCTCATCGAACGGTTCAGGATTTCACTCAAGGCGGGCGGAAAATCGGGGCGTAAGCGCGCCGGATCCACGCGATCCCCGAGCACGAGTCGTTCAACGGTTTGGACGTTGTCCGTGCCCTGGAACGCGACCTGGCCGAGCGCGGCCTCATACAGGGTCGCCCCGAGGGCGAACAGGTCGAGCGTATGATCGAAGCTCTGCCCGAGCGCGTACTCGGGCGACATGTAGCGAAATTTGCCTTTGACCTCGCCCCAGGCCGTCTTGGCCAGGCGCCCCTCGGCGCGCGCAATCCCGAAGTCGATCAGCTTGACTTGCCCATCGTAGGTAATGAACAGGTTGTCCGGGCTGACGTCACGGTGCACGAGCTTCAGCGGCTCTCCGTTCTCGCCCTTGAGCTCGTGCGCGTAGTGGAGACCGTCCGCCGCGCGCGCGCCGATCCACGCCACGAGGTCGTAGCCGAGCGGCGTATCCTGCTCGAAGGCGCGCCGGTAGACAGCCGAGAGTGGTTTGCCGGCCAGGTACTCCATGGCGAGGAAGGGCACCTCGCCGTGCCGCCCGAGTTCGTACGTGTGCACGATGTTCGGGTGTGAGAGGCGCACCGTGAGGTTTGCTTCGTCGAGGAACATACTGACGAAGTCCTGATCCTCCAGCAGGTGCTCGTGAACCAGCTTCAGCGCGAGAAAGCGCTCGAAACCGTGGGGCCCTTCGAGGCGAGCCAAGTAGACGCTCGCGGCGCCGCCTGCCCCTAAAGCAGGACCGAGCACGTAGCGCCCGAGCCGCTCGCCTAGGCGGCGGCGCTTCCAGTCTGGCGTGGCGGCGGCTCTCTCCATCAGTCGCCACTAGCCTAACACGCGAGGCTTCCCATTTCCGTCACGGGCATACGTGCAATACCAGTTGTGGGCGGTCACTAGCGAGAGCGGCTTCGCGCGACGCGAGCTCGACCAGTTCCTCGGTTTCGTTGGCTGACAACAGCCAGCCGTACAGCGTGGCAGAGCCGGCAAGGGCGGCGCGTACATCTGCTGTGACGTCGAATTCCAGCACTGTGCCGCTGGCGGCGGTCTGGCCCGCCGAGCTAGCGCTTGGCGTGAGCGCGGTATCCCCGCCGAGGATTGTCCACTTGCTGCCGGCGTCCGGTCGTTCCCAGCTGACCTTACTTTCGTCGAACGAATGCGCCAGCGCAAATACAGAAAGCGTGTGCGGGGTCGCGCTGCTCACGCTTTGAAGAGTGATGCGCAGTCGGGCGCTCTCGAGGCGGCCACTTGCGGGTAGCGGATTTAGCGTGAATGTGATCAAAGCGTGCAGGTGTGCGCCCGACACGCCACTCACGGATAGCCGTGCGTCCGTGCCAAGGTTGCCTTTCGGATCCGCCTCGCTGATCGTCGCGTCGGCGGCGGCTGTCAGCGTCGATGCGCTCAATCCCGCGCACCCGCCGCCGGTGCCGAGCTGCCCGCCGGTGTTCGTCGTGACGTTGCCGCCCTGCGCGTTGCCGCCCTGCGCGTTGCCGCCGGAGG
>JAEUAF010000082.1 GCA_019695485.1 Sorangium sp. | reverse complement strand
CGAAGGCAATGTGGTCAAGCTCGCTGCCCACTGCTAGTCAGATCCTCCGGCCCAAGAACGTGCCACAGAGCGCCACCATGCTGGCGCACGCGGCTGAGCTGCGATAGACCCCGCCCTAGCGAAGTGTCCGATTCTGCAAGGCTTCACGTCGAGCAATACGGTTCGGGCCCCGCGCTCGTGCTGGCCCATGGTTTTGGAGGCAGCGCTCGCAACTTCCGACCTCAAGCGCGGGCTTTTTCTGCGAGCCGGTCCGTCTGGCTATACGACGCACGCGGGCACGCGCGAAGCATCGCTCCGAGCGAGGCGTCAGCCTACAGTGAGGCCACGCTGGTCGCGGACTTCGATAGCGTGGCCGAGCGCGCAAAGTCGGCTGAGGCCGCTCCGCGTGGCCAGGAGGTGGTTGGCGGGCTCAGTCTGGGCGCCTACACGGCGCTCATCTGGGCACTTCACGCGCTGGAGCCGCCGCGGGGGCTCGTGCTTGCCGCGTTCCCGAGTGGCGGCAACGACGGAGCGCGCAGCCGCTGGGCCACAGGTCTGGCGGACGCCATCGAGCAGCGCGGCCTCGATGCGGGCGGGGCCGAATATGTGTGGGCTGACGCTTCACGCTTCGACCCGAAAGGCGCGGCCTTGATCCGGCAAGGCTTCCTCGAGCACTCAGCGCCGGCCATGACCGCCATTTTGCGCAATGTGCTCGCCACACTCAAAACCCCCGATCAACTTGCCACCGAACTCGAGCGCTTCGAGCGACCCACGCTGATCGTGGTCGGGGGACTGGATCTGGACGCGCTCACCCCGAGTCGACGTTTGGCAGAGCTTCTGCCCAATGCGAAACTGGTGGTGATTCCGGACGCGGGCCACGTCGTGAATTTGGCAGCCCCGGTGGCGTTCAACGCCGCGCTCGAGGAGTTCCTCGCCACGATCCGGAGCTAGCGGAGCTATCGGAGCTCAGTGAGCCGCGAAGGTCTCGGCTTGCGCGACCACGTAAAACAACAACGCGGAAGCCAAGATCAGGAACGACACCAGCGTGCCCACCACGATCACTATCTTGCCCCACTTGAGCTTCGATTCGGCGTCCGCCAGGCTGCCTTGTTCGGCTGCCTGCATCGCGAGAAAACACAGGATGGCCCCGATCACCCCAAGGCAGTTGACGCCAGCGCACAGGAAGAACGTGGCGACCGCGATGATCAACCAGTTAGTGGCCTGCTTTTTGAGATCTGCGCCGGGATCCGCTGGGCCCGAGGCGCCGCCGGCCGTCGCACCCCTCGCCCACGAAGGCCCGGGAGGCTGCCAGGGGGGCCCGTAACCCCCCGGTGGGGCCGATGGCATCCGCCCAGCGGGCGGCCCGTAGCCGTCGGGGGGCGGCGCGCTCGGCGGCGTCTGGCCACCGCCTTGCGCCTCGATTGCGTTCAAGTCAGAGGTCATGGTCACCGGGTTCTGCCGCAAGCTTGCCGGGGGTGCGAGATGCTCGTATCAGCAGAGCTCAGCCTAGAACAGAGGCCAAGCGATGCGCCACCGAATCCTAGGCCAGCAAGCTCTTGCCACACAGGGCGTTCGCCTTGTGTCGTGTCTGTGTCGCCGGACTAGGTGGCACAACGTGGCTTGGTTGTTCGTGGCGCCGACTTGGGCCTGCCGTTCGGCGGGCAGTGATGCCAGCGCGGTGGCTCAACCGAGCTTTGCGCGCGGCGATGAGGTCGTCGTCGAGGCGCGAGCTGCAGAGTTTTTCGGTGGTCGAGTGCTGTCGGTTTCGAAAGGGCAGTTGCGAGTCGAACGCGCGGGACGCACCGAGGCCAGCACGGTTTCCGTCGGTGACGTGTACCGCGTTGGGACACCGATGGGCGCGAGCGCAAAGGCGGGCTCCGTCGCGATCTGCCGCACCCCAGGCGGTTGGCTCGGGTGCAAGATCGAGCAGGTCGAGGGCGACGCCCTGAACGTGACCCTGCTAGACGGCGCGGCCGCACGGATTGGGCGGCAGGCACTGCTCTTGCCCTCTCCCGTGACGGAACTGAACCTGAAGCGCGCCTTCTCGAAGGCGAGTCGGTCGAACGAGTTCTTTGCGGCGGCGGAGCGGGCCGGCGTTCCAGCCGTGACGGCCGGCTATCGACCCTCGGGACACGCGCACGTGATCGCTCACCGCGCTGCCGGCTGGTTTAGCGGCGTCGTGCAAGAGGCGCGAGACGATGGCTCGTACGTGGCGTTTGCGCCCGACAACGTGCGCGAATGGGTGCCTCTTACAGAACTGGCGCCCGAGCCCCCCGCGAGCGTCGTCCCCGGGCGCGGTGACTTCGCGCTGATTCGGCCAGCGTCGCCGGCCGAGCCCTGGCGCGTGATGCGCTTCCTCGGTCCGGCGGAGCGGGCCTTCAAAGTCGCGGGCGTCGATGGCGAAGTACGCATCGTCGCCGCGCGGGACTTGATGCCGTTGGTGCCCCCGCCGTAGGAGCTCAATTTGCCGAGGAGGCGCGCGCACTCGCGGTTCGCAGACCGAGCTCGTTGATTCAGCGCGTGGGGTTCAGCATTCGCGTCGCGACCAACGCCTTGCCCGAACCCACGCCCACGCGCAGTTCGGCGCGCGTCTTCAAGTTGTCGTCGGCGCTACTGCCTTCGAGCGCACAGACGCGTGCGCTCGTGGCGTGCGCGCCGCGCGCCACGGCGATTTCTGCGCCGGTGCGCAGCGCAACCAGCCGAATTTCCGCTCCCAACGTGTCGGCGCCGAGCGCAAGCGCCACGTCGACGCAGCGGCCAAATGGTACGGTGAGATCGATCGTCTTGAGCGCGCTCTCCGAGAGCGTCATCTCCAGGGCCTGCCCGAGCTCACTCGGACGCCGCAGCACTCCATGCGCGACGACGTGGGCCAAGAGTCGCCCCGCCGCGAGCGGCGCGTGGAGCAACGCTTCGGGCACCTCGGCTTCCGAATGCAGCAGCACCGCGTACGGCCCCGGTCGCAAGGTTGCTTCGATATCCAAGCGCAACGAGCCGCCGGGGCCGCACGCGAACAGCGTGGCGCGAGCACCACCCTGGGCGTGACTCAAGAGTTCGTCGTTCGACGCGTAGGCCCACGCTTCGAGGCCGCGTAACGGGTCACCGCCAATGACATCGAGCCGCGAGCAGCCTGCCTTGAGAGTGATAGGGAGCGAGCTTCGCCGCCCGCTTTCGAGCATCCCGGAGCTTAGCGTCTTCCCTGGCGGGTAGCCGTTTTGGGCGGCGAGAGTGGCCTCGAACTGGCGGCTCTCCTGGTCGAGCGCGCTGCTCGGAAATATGGCGATCCTGCTGACTTCAGTGTCGAGATCGACCTCGCTGCCCGGGCGCGTGCGGGACAGCACGAGCACGCCAACCCCGCGCCCAGACTGCGGTCGCAGCTCGAATGCCACGCTGGTTTCGAGGGGCGAACAGACGACGAGCGAGCGCTCACGTCCCGAGTTCGTCGCCCTCCCCAGGATTGCACCCTGGGCATCGACGGCGCTGAGCTCCAAATGACCGGCGTCGTCGGCGGGCGCGAGGAAGGCGTCGAGACAGCGTCCTGCATCGACTTGCGCCGAAATGCGCGTGGGCATGCGCGCATCGAGTGGCACAGCGACGCGCCGCACATCCTGCCAATCCCCGCCCATCTCTCGGCGGTGAACGGCCAATCGCTCGTCGAGTCCCGGCCAGGCCCGTACGCGCGCCTCGCTCAGGTCTGGGTCAGCGTGCAAGCCGTAGGCGGCCGCGGCGCGTTGCGCATCGGCGCGAGCTACCCGCTGAGCCCCGACCGCGACCAAGCCATGCCCGGCAGCGATACGTGCAGCGACCCACACGCGCGGCGGATGCGGCGGGCAAACGAGCAGCGCCGGAGTCTTGTCTGGGCCCTCGTCGCTACCGACGACGCTGCCATCCTCGCCGTAGGCAAACAGGTCGACGTCCTCGACCGACGGGCCCGCGCGAGCGATCAAAATCGCGCACTCGTCGTTCGGGATTTCCAGCAATCCGGAGATGCGGTCGCCGGCAACTCCGGCTTCGACCGCGAGCAGCGCGGTATTGGCGGCATGCGGCCCGAAGAGAGGGGAGGCGCTCGGGCGCTCCAGCGGACCAAAGCGAGCTGCCGGCGGCACGGCTCGCGCGGGGTGCTTGGTCGTCGCACAGGCGAGCAGCAACGGGCCGAGCAATGAAGCCCAGTGGGTGAGGCGCGCCCCACTCATCGAGAGATTTCTTCCCCGACGGGGAGGCGTCCGGTCTGCCAGAGCGCAAAGAGCCAGGTGAGCCCGGCCCCGCGCGAGTCGGCCTCGACCAGCGCCACGGACTCGCCTCGCGCGCAGAAGGAAATCAGTGTGCCATCCCCGCCCAGCCGGCTATGGTTTTGACTCTCGGTACCGCCGACGCGTGCCCCAAGAGCCAGCGAAAACGCCTGGCCCTGCACTGCGCTGAGGGCGGCTGTGTAACACGCGCCCGGTTCGACCGCGATCGGCATCAAGGTCGGGCCCTGCACGCCGATGGCCTGGTCGATAGGAAGCTCTCGCACGCTGGCCCCGTGCTGCATGAGGACGGCGGCCATGCGCGCCCTGCCGCCCGCGCCCCACGCTTGCGGCAACCCGGCGGGCAGCTCGCTGCGCGACACGACCACCCAGAGTTTTGCGTTGGGCGGCGCGCCCGCAAAACGAAATCCGACTGAGCCCGGCTCGCCCGCGCAGAGCGTCAGCGCGGCATCGAAGCCGTCGCCGCGCTCGATCGAAACTAGGCTTGCCGTCGCGTCGAGCTCGGGCATCAACGCCAAGTCGCCCGTGCTGTCTTCGGGAGAGCCCGGCTCGGTGAGGACTTGCAACCGATGGCAGCCCGCTTCCAGCTGGCGGCGGACGTGGCCGGTCCCGCGCGCTGACGTCAGCGCGGAGTCGCGTGCCACGTCATTCGCACCCGCGCGCCTAGCGCTGGCCTCTGCGAGCGCCAAGCGCTCAGTCAGCGCTACGGCTGGGATTGGCGGAGCAAGCCCAGGGAGCGGTGTGATCGGCCCAGGGTTGCGCTGGGGGAGAACCTCTACCGCGGGCTGCACGGGTTCGCTCGATTCGACGGCGACGACTTCGATGACGCCGCGCGGGGAGTGCATCTCCAAGAGCAAGGCTGCCAAGCGAGACTTGCGAGTCCCACAGCGGGTGATCTGGACCAGGCCAGCGAGGCTCGCTTGCGGCCAATCCTCCACCGAGTCGGGCAGATAGGAATTGCCAACCGCCCGGAGCGTAAAGTGCGTCGAGTTGGTCCCGAGTACGGCCACCGACACACAGGAGCTCGCAGCGCCCGACAAGAGCTCGTTCGGCAGGTAGATAACGCTGGGCGTGCCTCGCTCGCCAAGTCGCGGGCGCAGCCGCCGCAGCGTCCCGCGTTCACTCCAATTCGCAGTCAGACGGGCGACGTCCTGCCCAAGGTCTGCCCGCGCGCTGCTAACGCACAGGGCTCCTCCCAAGAAGAAGAGCCCGCCGAACGCGGCGCGCGGTGCACGGCTCACGCCGCCTCGACTCGCGAGAAAGGCGCTTCGATGAAGGTTCGGCTGGCTTCCTCCCAGATGAACAGTCGATGCGCGGTGACGACTCCGGCATCGACCGCCGTCACCAGATACGCAAGATCGAAGCTCGGACTGCCGGTCCCGCCGAGCGTCATGCTGGCCGCGTCTTCAGCGCTGAAATAAGCGCCGCAGTCGAGGTGCGAGTGGAAGAAGACTTTGACGGGACGTTCGGCGACTTCGCCCTCTTGAATGGCTCGCTCGAACTTGAGTGCGTTGATCTTGAAGTATTCGCGCCCCGTGCGCGGGTGGTTCTCGGGATCGACGGCGTGATACTTGTTGGCGAGGTTTGGCAGTTCCACCGCGCGATCAACGAGCAGCGGATCGCCGAGCGGGCCCTCCAGATAGCCGCAGGCTTCCTCGTTGCGAGCGTATGCCTCGCGCCCGGCACGCTCGATTTGTTCGATCACAGCGGCGGGAATGCGAATGCCCCCCTGGGTCCATGGCTTGGTCATGGCGCCCATCCTGGCTCCATGACCGCCCGAGATCGCACGCCAAAAAGAAGTCCTTGCGTCTTGTTGCAGGTCGGCTGCCCGGGCCAGTGGGGCTTCCCACGCCCGAACCGCGCGGGAATCCCATTTTAGCCGCCTTCCACGGCTGCCTTCCGGCCACCGTGTGATGCCAGCGTGACCCCGAAACTAACATTGTTGGGTGAACGCAGTTTCGCAGCCACTGTGAAACCTCTTGAATCAATCGAAACTCCAGCCTAATTGCCCCTGGGTTTCGCACGTCGCGGCTTGATGCCCGCGGCCTGCAGCCCACCGAGGTAACGCAATGCTGCATTTACTGCTCAGGTGTTTGGCGTGCTTGCTGGTTGCCTTGACCACCTTTTCTGCGGCGGCGAAGGCTCCCGCGAAAGCGAAGCCGGCGCCCG
>JAEUAF010000926.1 GCA_019695485.1 Sorangium sp. | reverse complement strand
GCGAGCTCTTTGGAGGCCTCGTGACCGCGCTCAGCGACGGCAGCCTCGTCCCGCTACCCGCTGAGCTCCGGGAATGCCTGCGCGCGGCAGCCGCCAGCGCGAAAGAGTTGGCGCTTGGAGATGAACTCGCCTTGATCCGCTTCGACCCGAGTGGGTTCGACGGCCTCCGCAAAGCCTGCACGGGAACGCTGCTCCCCGCCGCAACGACTCCCGTCGCGGGAGCGAACGAGGCCTATGCGGATGGCAGCACTGTCGTCGTTGTGGAGCCCGAGGTAGTCCTCATTGGCCTTCGTCCCACGGTCACCCGCGCCCTCACGGGCCGCGAGCGTGCGCACGCGCTGCCCGCCGCATTCACGTTGCAAGTGCCGGAGTACCTGGCCTGGAGCGTGAGCGTCGATGCGCCCGCGACAGCGACCGACGCCGGGGCAGAGGGCGCGCTCGGCGGCGTGCGCGGACACGGCGCTTTGAGCGCGAGCGCGAGCGAGTTCCGCGTGGACGCGAGCGTTGACCTGCCGAACAGTGAGATCGCTGCGCAAGTAGAGGCCCAGGTGAACGCAGGGCGCAGCAACTTGACCAAGCTGATCGAACGCGGTCGAGATGGTTCCGGCCAAAGCGCCGCGGACCCGGCGCTCGGCGATCTCCTGCGGGGCTTCGCGTTCGAGCGCAAAGATCGGCACGTGACCTTGGCCTTCACGCTACGCGGCACGGCGACCGAGCAAGCGCGAGCCCTGGGCGCGGCGGTCGCGATGGGCGTCTACGGCGTGAAGAAGTACATCAAGAACGCCAAGCAAGCCGAGGCGCGAACGCTGCTGCCGCGCATGGGGCAAGGCTATCTCGCGTACTTCAACGCTCCGGCCGACGCTTCGCACAAGGGCCACGCGCGAAAGCTCATCGCTCTCAAGGCCGTCCCCGCCAGCGTGCCCCATGCCGCAAAATACCAATCGAGCACCGACGACTGGAAAGACTGGGAAAAGATCGGCTTTTCCTTGGCGGAGCCACAGTACTATCAGTACGAGGCGGCTCCGGCCCGCGACGGCAAATCAGTCGATTTGATCGCGCGCGGCGACCTGGATGGGAACGGAATCGTGTCCGAGTTCAGGCTGCGCCTCACGCTCGACCCGAAGAGTCGCACCCTCGCTGCGGCTCAAGAGCTCGACGTGAAAAACCCTGAGGAGTAAACGCCGGCGCCGCCCAAACCTCCACCGTTTTGGCGCGCGAGCTTCACACAACTGTTTCCGTGGCGAGAACCGCCCCCGAGTAGAGCAGTCGCACCTCCCGCGTCGTCACCCAACGGCGTTGGCAGAGCACCTCCACTTCGACTGAAGGAGCCCGGCATGCGAACTCTACGTCCCAATCGACTCGTCTGGAGCGCCATTTTCGGCGCTCTGCTGCTCACCTCGACCGCGGCGCTCGGCGACGATGCCAATCGCGCCTCTACCCTAGCGGTTTACGGCGACGCCCCCTACGGCACGACGCCGACCGACACCGTCGAGTTCGACGCGACGCCGGCGTTCATCGATTCCATCAACGCGGATCCAGACGTCAGCCTGGTCATGCATGTGGGCGACATTCACTCGGGGAAGCAGTACTGCACGGCGGCCTATGACCAAGGTGTCTATGACCTTTGGACACACTTTCAGGATCCCCTCGTCTACACGCCCGGCGACAATGAGTGGACGGACTGTAACAAGAAGGCCGAAGGCGGCGGCGCCTACAACGCGACCACGGGTCAGATCGACTACGTGCTCGACGCGAGCGGTGCCCCCGTCGACTACGCGAGCGGTGATCCGGTCGCAAACCTGGATCTCGTGCGCTCGACCTTCTTCTCGAAACCGGGCATCACGCTCGGCGCGCCGCGAGTCGTGGTTTCGCAGCGCTTCCTGTTCGATCGCACGCACCGCTCCGACGCCAAGTACGTCGAAAACGTGATGTTCGATCAGTCGCGCGTGCTGGTCGTCACCATCAACTTGCCCGGCGGCTCCAACAACGACCAGGACGTCTGGTACGGCGCGCCCAGCGAAAGCGCCGCGCAAACCCAGGAGCGCACGGAGCGCACCGGCGCGGGGCTGCGCTGGCTCGATCTCGCGTTCGGAGCAGCCAAGCTGCTGCGTTCGAAGGGCGTCCTCATCATGCTTCAGGCCGACATGTGGGATCCGGAAAAGGGTGCCGCGCACCAGAGCGGCTACGAGGCCTTCGTCAGCAGCATCGCGCAGCACACTGCGGCGTTTGGCGGCCCTGTGTTGCTGCTGAACGGCGACTCGCACGTCTACCTGTCCGACAACCCGCTAGCGGCGTCCGATCCGCTCAACTATATGCACCCGGGCTACGACGTCGCGAACTTCCATCGCATCGTCGTGCACGGCAGCACGCTGCCGCTCGAGTGGCTGAAGCTGCGCATCGATCCCAAGGCGAACGCGCCCGCGAGCAGCAACGCCTTTGGGCCGTTCAGCTGGAGCGAAGTGACGGAGTAAGATTTCGCACGCAGGACTCGGCCGTAGACGCTTCTCTACGGCCGAGCCAGATGCACTTCACTTCACGCGCACGCGGCGCGTCGCCCAGCTCACGCCGCCGCGATCGTCGCGCGCCACGATCCACAAGCTGAGCTCTTGGCCGGAAGCGAACTTGCGAGCCACGAAGCTCGTCTGAGGGGCGTCCGCGATGCGCACTTCATCCTTGAAGATGCCCTCCGTCGCGTAATATTGAACGATCACGTTTTCGGAGAACGAGTTTCCGAATTCGTCGCGTCCGCTCTCGACGGCGTCCGGGCTCAGCACGGGGGCGAGCTCGTGGCGATCGCTCTTGCAGTCGTCGAAGGTGTTGGTGTCGCGGTCGCAAAAGCCCACCTCTTTGACCTCGGTTGCTGGCCAGTCCGCGCCGTCGAAGGTGACGCCCGCGATGCTCGGGTTCTGGTTGCGGTCGAGGCTACGCAAAAAGACGCGCTTGATCCCCACCACGTATTCGTCGAGGCCGAGCGCGCGTCCGCTGCCAGCCTCAATGCAGTTGAACGGCTGCGCCTGATGTGACGAGCTAGCGAGTGAGAGCTCCCCGGGACAAGCCACGCTGAGCACGCCCACCATCGCGCTCGGACGCGCACTCTCGGGGAGCCGTGCGAGCGCGTCCGGAGGGATCGCGAAGTCGAAGCTGGTCAGACCTTCGCCCATCGCTAGGACCGGGTTCGCTCCCGTTCGGGCCGCATCCTGCCCGATCGCTCCCAGGCAACCTTCGACGGTCGACGCCGCAGGGTCGACGCACGCTGCCCACGCCCAGCTCAGCGCTCTCGCCTGCGGATCGAAGCTCAACGCTTCGAGGTGCACGCTCTCACCCGGACGCGCAAACGGCTGATCCGCTTGCTCGGCAAGCACCCGCAGCGACGTGACCCGCGAACCCGGATCGAAGTCAGCGCCGCAGCCAGCAAGCAGCGGCACGATCAGCGCAGTGGCCCCGAGCGTTCCGCGCAGTCGCCCAAGAAATCCAAGTTTTGCGTGTAGAAACGGGGTTACGAAGGTCATGTTCATATCTCGCCCTTGAAGCCGAGCACCGGCAAAATTGGGAGGCCGGACAGCGTCGAAGATTGGGAGTAGTTGTAGTTGTAGCTGACGCCTTCGGGGTTCTTTCGGTAGTAGGCGTTCTGCAAGTCGAGGTAGGCGGTAAACTGCCAGGCGTTAAACTTCCAGGTCTTGTCGACGCGCAGGTCGAGTTGGTGAAACGCCGCCAAGCGCTCGGACCATTGAGCTCCACTCACGGGGGAATAGGTGCCGGCGTCGTAGTCCATGACGCCGCCTGCGTAAGGCGTGTACGGGCTCCCCGTGACGTAGCGGAAGCGACCGCCAAGCTGCCAGCCGCGCCCAAGCTTGACGCTGGCGAGCGCGGTGAGAATGTGGGTCTGGTCGTACTGAAACACGTGCGTCGCCTGACCGGGCCCGTCCGTGCGCTCACTCCGCGACAGCGTGTAAGCGATCCAACCGAAGAAGCGCGCGTCGGGCTTGTAACGCAGTAAGAACTCGGTCCCGTAGCTCCGCCCGCTACCAACATTCTGATAGAGAAAGCCGTTGGCGGTGGCATTCGCGGCCGGCACGGGCTCGACGAGCTGGTCGAGGTCCTTGTAGAAGCCTTCGACTGAGAGCTCGACTTGTTGGGTAAACTCTTGCTCGACGCCGGCGCTGTAGTGGATCGCGCGGTTCGCCTGCACGCCCTTGGTGCCGAACGGCTCGCTGCTCTCGTACGGCTCGGGTGGCTGGTGAAACACGCCTACGCCACCCTTCAGAGTAGTGCGCGGAAACTCCGAGCGAAGGTCGTAGCGAGCGGCGATGCGGGGGTCGAGGGTGACGTGCTCGGTGTCGCGGGCATAGTCCGCGCGCACCCCGGGCAGGAGCTTCAACCCGCGCAGCGGTGCGACTTCCAGCATCGCGTAGGCGGCGGGGCGAAATAGATTGCCTTGGCCACGCAGGGGGGTCACGGGGCGTCCAAACAATGGCCCGGCCGTGTCCTGGCTGTTCAGGTCGAACGGCGGGAATTTCCAGAGCACGTCGTAGCTGGCGAACATCGCGTCGAGCCCCGCCACCGCGGTCAGCGCAGGCGAGATGCGAAAGCGCACGTCGGAGCGCGCTTCGAGCGGCCGGATGCGCACGTCGAGACCGAGGTTACCGGTGCCGAAGCGGTTGGCATCGCTGCCGTACGAGAGCGTATTGATCCAACGCGCGTTCGCGGAAAGCCGCGTATCACCGCGCGCCTGAACGCGCCAAAAGCGTGTGTGGAGCGAAAGATCACCGCCTTGCGCTGGGTCAGTCGCGTCGGGCGTATTCTGGGTGAGGGCCAAGCGGTCGTCGGAGCCGAAGGCCGTGAGGCGCAGGGTCGTGGCCCGCGAGAGGTCGTGCTCCAACATCGCCTGATAGTCGTAGTAGACCGGCGCGACGGACACGCCGAGGCCCGCGCTGCGCATCATCGGCCCGAGCCAGGTGTCGACCCAGGAGCGACGCCCGGCGACCATGAAGCGCGTGTGCTTCGAGATCGGCCCCTCTGCGAGCAGACGCGCGTCGAGCATGTCGATCTGAACCAGCCCGCCGATTCGGTCCTTACGTGGCGAGCGCAGGCCGACGTCGATCACGCCGCCCATGGCGCGGCCATACTCTGGTCCGAAATTGCCAGGATAGAAATCGAGGCGCTCCAGCATTTCGCTCGGGACCACCGACGACAACCCGCCGAAGTGATAGGCAATCGGCACCGTCGTGCCATCTACGTGCACCTGCGTGTCGTTCGGTGCCGAGCCGCGGACAATGATGAGCCCAGCCAAGCCCGGGGGCCTCGCCACGCCAGGCATGCTGCCGATAGCGCGCAGCGCATCGCCGTTGGTCCCCGGAATTTTGGTCAGTTCTGCGGCCTCAATCACGTGTTTGGTGGGCTCGCGCGGAGGCCGTTTGCCGGTCACATCGACGTCGATACCCTCGTCGTCGGACGCAACGAGCGGCGCCACGGGTGCGGGCGTGGCAGCAGGCTTCGCCGCCGACGCGGGATTCGACGCGGACGGAGTGGGGCGCTCCGACTGGCGCGCAGCGTCGCTAGCCGCTCCCGCAGAAACGCTATTCGTTGCTGGCGCGAGCACGAACTCGAAGCTGAAGGGGATGCGCGCGGCAGTAGCCTTTCCAGCGCGCGTCGCAGGCGTGAACGCGAGTTGTTTGGCGGCTTCGGTCGCGGCTGCGTCGAAGGCTGGCCCCGCCGAACGCACCACGCTCACGTCACTCACGTGGCCTTCGACGTCGATCGACAAGACCAGACCGACGCTGGCCGTTTCTCCCTTGGCGCGCTCGGCGTCCGGATACACCGGCTCCACGCTCTTCAAGAGCACTGGCGCCGTGACCTCGCGTCGCTCTTCAGCGGCAGGCTCGGCCGAGGCAATGCTCTCGAACGCCGAAAGCGCAAAAACCCCTAGGGCTACCCAACGAATCGAACTCAGGTGTCGTCTCACGCGGTGCCCTAGTGCACGAGTCGGGCCAGCGCTCAAATCCGCGCAACGCCCAGCTATGCACTATAAACTCGCGCACACCGCACGCGGACAGACGTCCGCAACGCGACAACTGTCCGACGACAGCCGATCACGGACTCCTCTGCTCGCACTCTCGACCGGTCGGACACACGAACGCGTCAGCGCGGCCCCGAATGGTCGAGCCGTCGTCACCAAACAGCGCCGGGCTTGCGCGGAACCAGACCCGCGACGCGCGCCGCTGCCTTTGCCCAACGTCGCGCCCAGTCGCACGGCGCGCCCGTCAGCCTGCTGCCCCCAAACCCAATCTCATCGGGAAGTTGCTCGAGGCGCGCGCGAAGACTCAGCGCAGCCGCTCGAGAATGTCGACGGTCGCGCGCGAGCGATTCAGCGTATAAAAGTGAATTCCGGGTGCGCCGCCCGCAATCAAGGCTTGGCACTGCGCCGTGGCGTGCTCGACTCCGATGCGACGCACGGCCTCGGCGTCCGCGCCAACCCCCTCCAGGCGCGACAGCAGCGCGGGCGGCAGCGACGCGCCGCTCATGGCGGTGATGCGTTTGATCTGCGAAAGGTTGGTGATCGGCATCACGCCCGCGACGATGGGCACCGTGATGCCACGCGCGCGCGCCTTCGCGACGAACGAGAAGTAGACCTCGGGATCGAAGAACAACTGCGTGATGAGAACGTCGGCGCCAAGGTCGACCTTTTCCTTCACGCGATCCAGATCCGCTTCGAGGCTCAGCGCCTCGACGTGCTTTTCCGGATAGCAGGCAGCGGCTACGCAGAAACCATAGCGCGCGCGGATGAACCCAATCAGTTCGGAGGCGTGTGAGAAGCCGCCCTCGGGTGTGACGAAGCGCGTTTCGCCGCGCGGCGGATCGCCGCGCAGGGCGATCACGTTGTCGATCCCGCTCGTCACGAGCTGGTCCAGGACCTCGGCGATCTCGTGGCGCGTGGCGCCCACGCACGTCAGGTGGGCCATGGTCTCGAGCCCCGCCTCGCGCTTGATGCGCTGCACGAGGTCCACGGTCAGCCGGCGCGTGCTACCTCCGGCGCCGTAGGTAACCGACACGAAGGACGGGGCGTACGGACGGAGCTTGCCAACCGTCTCGAATAGGCGCTCCATGCCCTCCTGGTCCTTCGGCGGAAAGAATTCGACCGAAAAGGAGGGGCGCGTGCGAGCCAGGATATCGGAGATCTTCATGACAGGGCCGGGGTCGATACTATAGTCGGGGCGAATGCACATCCACATCGTCGCCGTTTCCGGCACCGGAATGGGGTCCCTCGCCGGGCTCCTGC
The DNA here is from genome assembly GCA_019695485.1 of Sorangium sp. Taxonomy (GTDB): domain Bacteria; phylum Myxococcota_A; class Polyangia; order Polyangiales; family Polyangiaceae; genus PMG-095. The sequence continues at coordinate 5,079 of JAEUAF010000926.1, read as the reverse complement.
GCGAGCTTGGCCACGAGGTGTCCGGCAGCGACGTGGCGTTCGAGCCGCCGATTGGGCCCGAACTGGAAAAATGGGGGGTGCGCTGCCTAACCGGCTTCGACCCCGCACACCTCGACAAAGCTCCAGATCTAGTGGTGATTGGCAACGTCTGCCGGCCCACCAATCCGGAGGCGCGCGCCGCCATCGACCGGGGCTTACCCTACACGCACATCGCGGGCGCGCTCGCGCGCTTCGCCTTGAGCGAAACCTCACCGTTGGTGGTCGCCGGCACGCACGGCAAAACCACCACGACGGCGCTCGCGGCGCACCTGCTCGACAAGACCGGATTCGCTCCCGGCTTTCTGATCGGCGGGCTGCCGAAGAACTTCGAGCGCTCATTTCGTGTCGCAGGCCCGCGCCGCTTGCCCACCCCGGAAAGCCGCGGGCGTCGGCGACCGTTCGTGATCGAGGGCGATGAATACGACACTGCGTTCTTCGAAAAATCGCCGAAGTTTCTGCACTACCGCCCGGAAGTCGCGATCCTGACGTCGATTGAGCACGACCACATCGACATCTATCCGACCCTCGAGGACTATCTGTCCGCCTTTCGCAAGTTCGTGGCGCGCGTGCCTGAGAGTGGGCTTGTCGTCGCCAACGCCGCGGATCCGCTGGTCCGCGAGGTGGTCGCAGAGGCGAAAGCGGAGGTGGCTTACTTCGCGCTGCAGGGTGAAGACACCGGGCGTGTCGCGGCGCATTGGCTCGCCGCGCCAGCCGAGGTCGACCCAAGTGGCATCACCTTCGATCTGTTCGCGGGAGGCATGGCCGCGGGGCGCTTTGCGCTCGGCTTGCCCGGTCGGCACAATTTGAAAAACGCGCTCGCCGCGCTGGCCGCCGTCGCGCAGGGTTTCGGCGCGCGACTCGGCGACCTCGCGCCCGCACTCGCTTCGTTCGCCGGCGTGCGACGCCGCCAGGAATTGCTGGGTAGTCCGGGCCGAGTCCTCGTATACGACGACTTCGCGCACCACCCGACAGCCGTGCGCGAAACGCTCGCAGCCTTGCGCGCGCGGCACCCGAATGCTCGGCTGTTCGCCGTGTTCGAGCCGCGCAGTGCGACGGCCTGTCGCAAGCTCCACCAGACGGAGTATCCGCCAGCGTTTGCCGCAGCCGATGAGGTGCTCCTCGCGCCACTCGGACGCAGCAATCTCTCGCCTGAGGAAATGCTCGATCTCGACGCGGTGGTGCTCGATCTCCAAAAGCTCGACAAGCGCGCCGCGCGCTTCGCTTCACTCGACGAAATCGTGGCTCGCATCCTCAAAGTCGCCAACGCGGGTGACGTCGTGGTGCTGCTTTCGAACGGGGCTTTCGGCGGGCTTCCGAAGCGTCTACTCGAAGCGCTCGAGGCTCGTGGCTGAGCGCCGTTAGGCAAGAGTCTTCCCTTTCGCGAGAGGGCGGCACATTCGAGGGTCGAGCCAAGCGAGAACGATGGAGCTAAAGTCACCCCCCGATGCACGCTCGCCACTTGCCCACCAAGCCACTGGCGCTGCTGGGCCTCCTGCTACTCGTGCGCTGCGGCGGCGCAACAGAAGACGGGAACGCTTTCACGAATGGCGGCGGTAGCGGTGGAGCACACGGCGGCGCGGCCCAGGGCGGTGCGGCGCGTGGCGGTGCAGCTCAGGGCGGCGCGGCGCGTGGCGGTGCCACCCAGGGCGGCGCTGCTCAGGGCGGCGCGGCGGGAGGGCGCACGGCCGGCGGAGGCAGCGTCGCGATCGCGGGTGCCCCAGTCGCGGCGGGCGGTAGATCGAGTGGCGGCGCGGGCAGTTCCGGAGGCACAGCTGGGGCCGGGGGTGCCGCCCAGGGCGGCCGTGCTGGCGGAGCGCCAGCCCAAGGCGGGCGAAATACCGGTGGGAACTCGGGCGGCAGAGGCGGTGCGTCGGCGGGTGCCGCTGGAGTAGCGAGCGGAGGCGGCGCGGGACAAGGCGCGGCCGGCGCCAATAGCGGGGGTCGCGCTAGCGGCGGGGCCGCCGGGAGCGGCAGCGGAGGAAGTGCAGGCGGGAGCGCAGGCACGGGTGGCCTTCTGGGTCAGCTCGCCGGCTGCCACGCCTTGCCCATCGGCGACGCCATCGTGTGCGCGAACGCGGGCGCCCCCCACTACTACGCCTGCGTAAGCCCCTACGTGCCACCGACCAATTGCGTGGTCGTGAGCATCGGCAACCTCACCGACCAGCTCTGCTGCCCGTAGGCACGGCACCGGGATCTGCCCTGGGGCTCGCCCTCCCCCTGATGAGCTGATATAGGTCGCGCCCCCAACGAGGTAGCCCACGTGACTTGTCCCTGCGGAAAAGGCGAATCGCTCGATACTTGCTGCGGCCCGTACATCGAAGGGAAGAAGCTCCCCGAGACGGCCGAGGCGCTCATGCGCTCACGCTACACAGCGTTCGCCACGGGTAAAGTCGACTACATTTTGGAGACGCACGACCCCGACCGCCGCGGCGAGGTCGACGCCGAGGGCGCCGCTACCTGGTCGAAGGACTCCGAGTGGCTCGGCTTCGAGCTCGTGTCCGCCGAAAACGGCGGCCCCAGCGACAGCGCGGGAGTCGTCGAATTCGTCGCCAAGTACAAGATCAAGGGCGTCACTCTGACCCACCGTGAACGGTCGATCTTCCGCAAGGCGGACGGGCGTTGGTTCTTCGTCGATGGGCAGATCGTGAACGGCCCGCCCGTCAAGCGCACGGAGCCGCGTGTCGGCCGCAATGAGCCGTGTCACTGCGGCAGCGGCAAGAAATACAAGCGCTGCCACGGCGCGGCGTCCTGAACACCAGGGCGGCCCCGCTCGTCGGGGCAGATGTCGGTGAACGACACACAGCCCCGGGCAGAAATCCTGGGATCATTCGAGTAGATCCTTCCGTGGCTGAATCCAAGATTCAGCACACATCGTGAGCGCGGAAGTTCCTGAGTAGGGACTCCGCCGAAGCCCACGAAATTTCTGGGGTCTCGCCCCGTGGGGGCCCGAGAAATTTTGTGGACGGTTCACGGACCGAGGACGCTAGGATGATGAAATCTCGATGAGCACGGGTGACGCCCGCAGCGCACGCAGCAAAGTGCCCCGCCCCGTTGCTTCGCAGGCCCCACAAGCGCCCAAGAAGCCCACGCCGAGGCGCTCGGATCCGCCGGCGCGCGCCGCGTTGGATCCATCGGTGCTCGTCGTCGGTGCAGACAATACTTTTCTGCCGGCACTCAAAGTGGCGTTGGCGCGCCATCGCGTTCACGTCGAAACAGCGAGCATCGAGCAGGCCGTAGAGACAGTGGTGGTCGCGGCGCCCGATCTGATCCTGCTCGCGGGCGAAGCTGCGCGCGACACGGGGCATGGGCTCCTCGAGAAACTCACGAGCTCGCCGGTAAGCTCGGTGATCCCGGTCGTGATTCTGGGCGACGACGCCGCGCTCGGCGCACGCTTGCAGGCCTTTCGGCACGGTGCCACGGCCGTCATCCCGCGCTCAGCCAGCGTCGACGCAGTCGCGGAGACGATCGGCAAGCTGGCGCGTGAAATCCCAGAACGCGGCGGCGAGGTGCTGGGCGAGATCGGCGAAGCCACGCTCGAAGAGTTCGTGAACGCGCTGACTTCGGAGCTTCGCTCCGGCATCCTCTCGGTCAAAGCCGGTGAGGAGGAGACACCCGTGCGCCTCGTTCTCGGCCGCGGTCGCCCCCTCGCCGCCTTCATCGACGAGTTCGTGAAGCGCGCGCGCGGGCACGTCGTTCGCGCCGAGCCGCTCCACTACGAATTCGATGATCGCGCCGGCGGCACGGTGGAGCTCTTGCCCGAAGAACGGCCGGGATCGGAGCCGCCTCCGAGCAACATTCGCAAGCTCAGAATCCTGCTCGCCGACGGCGATCCGGCGCGCGCCGACGTCGTCGCGCAAGAGCTTCGTTCGCGCGGCGCCGAGGTCGCGGTAGCGGCGCTCGACGCCGCCGACCCGGCGCTCGTGCGCGTGCGTCAACTCGATCCCGAAGTCGTCGTCATCGGCGAGAAGGAGCTCGAGGCGAAGGGCTACACGCTATTACGGCGCATGAAGCGCGACACGCGTCTGCGCTGGGCCTCCCTATTGGTGGTGCGCTGGCACGAAATCCTGGATTCGACGCTCGCGGTTCCGATCGTCGACCGCCTCACCGGACCGCTCGCCAGTTTGGCAGAGGCGGATCGCGGGCTGACCGATCGCGCTGAGCTCGGCGACGCCTTCGACGCGCGCCTCGAGGTGAGTGGACCCGCACGCACGCTGCGCGCGCTTGCGGCCAGCGGACGCTCGCTGCGTGTCAGTGTGATAAACCCGAGGCTGCGCGCCGAGATCGATATCTCTGACGGGTTATTGGTCGGGGCCAGCGCCAGCGCCAGCAGCGGGCAACGCTGGGAAGGGGCGCAGGCCTTGGGTGCACTGCTCGTGCTCAGCCACGGGCGACTGCACGTCGAGCCAGCGGCGCAGCCCGCGACCACGAATCTGATGTCCGAGGTGGAGGCCGCTCTCAATCTCGCAGAGCGCGAGGACGCGCCGATCGCCCCGTCGCTGCCCGCAGGCGCGCTGGCGAGCGATCCGCCCACTGCCGCCGTGCAAGTGATTCCCCCGGCAGCGGCCATTCCCGGCGAATTCGCGAGGCCGAACGAGCCAGCAGCCGAGCCCCGCGTGGCGGCCACGCCACACGCGCCATCAGCGGCGCTCGCGGCAACACAGATCGCGCCGCACCCGCTCGAGCCAGTTATCGCAGAGCCCGCGCGTGCTCCGCTACCGCAAGCGGCGCTCGCCTCCGTAACTCCCGCGGCCGCTCCACCCGAAGCGAGCGCGGTCGTGCGCCCGAGCTTGCTGCCGCGCGTGACACAGCACCCGCGCTGGAAGCGCGCAGGCATCAGCCGACCGATCGCAGCTTTGTTCGTGGGCATAGCGATCTTGCAGGGCTTGCTGGCGGCGGGGCTCTACAAAGTGCTGCACCGCCCCAAGACAAGTGCCGGGGTCACGGCGAGCAGCGCCGCGGCATCCAAGTCCGCGGCTCCTGTAGCCACCCCCCATGCTCCGCTGACTGCTGGCTCCGGCGCGCGGCCGGCAGCCAAACCAG
>JAEUAF010000901.1 GCA_019695485.1 Sorangium sp. | reverse complement strand
CGTCATACCAAATCTGCGCTTGTCTCGTGGGCTCGGAGATGTGTATAAGTGGCAGGATTCGACCCAGGGCTGCGTCGATATCGACGAGTGCGCGACCAATAACGGCGGCTGCGACGCTTTGGTGGCGTGCACGAACACCCCCGGCGCTCGCGTCTGCGGCAATTGCCCGTTCGGATACGCGGGCAACGGCGAGACAGGCTGCAGCGACGTCAATGAGTGCACCACCAACAATGGGGGGTGCGACAAGACCGTGACCTGCGTCAACACGAAGGGCTCATTCACCTGCGGCGACTGCCCCGCGGGCTATTCGGGCGGCGGAGCTTCGGGTTGCATCGATATCAACGAATGCACGACCAATAACGGCGGCTGCGATTCGCATGTTACCTGCATGAACTCGCCAGGCTCGTTCAGCTGCGGCGCATGTCCGTCGGGCTATTCGGGAACCGGGGCGACCGGATGTGTCGACAACAACGAGTGCGCAACCAACAACGGCGGCTGCGACGGGAACGCAGCCTGTACGAACACCGCCGGCAGCCGCACCTGCGCGTGTAAGATGGGGTTCACGGGTGACGGAGTCACCTGCGCGGACGTCAACGAGTGTTCGACCAACAACGGCGGCTGCAACACCAACGCGAACTGCGCCAACACCGTGGGCAGCCGCACCTGCGCCTGCAAAACAGGCTACTCGGGCGACGGGCTCACCTGCACGGACGTCAACGAGTGTGCGACCAATAACGGCGGCTGCAGCGCGAACGCCAACTGCGCCAACACCGTGGTCAGCCACACCTGACCCTGCAAACCGGGCTACTCGGGCGACGGGCTCACCTGCACGGACGTCGACGAGTGTGCGACCAATAACGGCGGCTGCAGCGCCAACGCCAACTGCACCAACACCGCGGGCAGCCGCACTTGCGCCTGCAAGACGGGCTTTACGGGTGATGGAGTTAGCTGCACAGACGTCAACGAGTGTGCGACTAGTAACGGCGGCTGCGACGCCAACGCCACCTGCACGAACACCGCGGGCAGCCGCACCTGCGCTTGCAAGACGGGCTACTCGGGCGATGGGACGACGTGCGTGTGCGCCACCGCTCCTGCCGTCCCGAACCCGCTCACACCGTTTCGCGGAGCGTACACGGGCAGCATGCGCGCGCCGGCGACGCGCAAAACGTTGCGCCCCACGTTCACGTTCAGCGCGGTGGGGGCCACCTGCGGCGCGCTCAGCTACGACTTCCAACTCGACAACTCATGCACCCCCGGAGCGCTCGGCTCCTGCGCATTCAGCAGCCCAGAGGTCTCGGTGCGGGGCCTGACCACGCCGACTTATACGCCGACTTCCGATCTGGCCGTGTCGAGCAGCGTTCCGGTCGGTGCGATGTACGCCTGGCGCGTGCGGGCCTGCGACGCGACCCAGGTCTGCTCTGCTTGGAGTTCGGTAGCGAGTCTTCATGTGGGTCGCGTCCGCGAGGACGTGAACGGCGATGGCTACGGGGACATCGTGCTGATGAACAGCACCACCTCGCTTCTGGTCTACTACGGGGGCGCGCAGGCCGATTTCTCGACCGTCTCCGCCACGCCCGCCGTGGCCAGCAGTTCCGATAGGGTGGGCGCGTTCATCGGCGACGTGGACGGTGATGGGTACGGGGATATTGGCGTGATGCAGTACTACACGCCGACGTCGGGCTACGTGCCCGCGGTCGTATTCGGAGGTAGTAGCCTCACCGCGCGCAGCCCGTTGCAGCTGATAAAGTCCGCCGCAGGATCCTCGCTCAACCTATGGCTGCACCAAGGCGGGGATCTAAACGGCGACGGCTTCGACGACTTCTTGGTCGACTTCATGTACTTCGACCCCACCACCGAGCTTCAGGTGTTCTACGGCGGGGCGCCGCTTGCGAATCAGGCCGCGATGCATATTCCTTGCCCCTTTGCGGGCCAATACACGCTGTCGAGCAACGGGATCGGGGACATCAACCGCGACGGCTATTCTGACATCGCCTTCACCGAGCAAGGCAACGGCACCTCCGGTTGGACTGGTCGCTTCCGCGTGTTTGCGGGCGGAGCAGCGCCCACCGGAACGGCAGTCGCCGACATCGAGCTCGTCGGCGGGCACGCCGCGCGTGTCTTCCCAGCGGGTGATCTGGATGGAGACGGTTACGGGGATGCCGCAGTCGTCGAAACTGGGGTGGGCCTCACGCTTTACAAGGGCGCGGCTGCCTTCAATCAGGCCATGTGGAAGACCCTCGCCAACACTTCCACCACGACTGGCGTGGCGGGCTTCAACATCAATGGAGACGCCTATTCGGACGCTTTGCTCACAGGCGGCAGCGCGAGCATCTACCTCGGTGCTGCCGCAGGGCCCTCGACTGGCACTCCCTTTCCAACGGCGCGGGGCGTCGACCAGTTCAGCGGCATCGGCTTCTCCGATCACGACGGAGACGGCCTGCCGGACCTCGTGGGGGCGACTGCCGACGCGCCGTTCTGGTGTGCCAGCGCTGGCACGGCCGTGCCCACGTGTCTCGAGATCTATAACAACGGCGCCGTGCTCGCGACTGGCAGCTATCAGTTCGTTCGCTGAGTCCCGCGCTGTTCGGTGGTGAGCGCCATGCCGTTGCGGGGGGAAACGCGTGGCGCGGCTGGCACCCCTGCGAATTTCGCTCTAAAGTGGGCAGTTAGCTAATCATGCTCCAGCCCGGCGAAGTCCTTGACGGAAAGTATCGCATCGTTCGCCAGATTGGGGCGGGTGGCATGGGCGCGGTCTTCGAAGGCGAGGCCACGCGCATCCATCGGCGCGTAGCGATCAAGGTGTTGCTGGTCGACTCTTCGAACCGCGAAATGGCCGTGCGCTTCCAGCTCGAGGCGCAGGCGGCCGGCCGCATCGGATCGCCGCACATCGTCGACGTGCTCGACCTCGGTGAGCTGCCGGACGGTGCGCACTACATGGTCATGGAGTATCTGGACGGCGACAGCTTACGGAAGCGCATCGCCGACCGCGCTCCGATGCCGCCTGCGGAACTCTACCCAATCCTAGAGCAGCTCCTCGCGGGGGTCGCCGCAGCCCATCAGGCCGGTGTGGTGCACCGAGACCTGAAGCCGGACAACGTATTTCTCGTACGACAGTCGAATGGGCCCGACTTCGTCAAGCTGCTCGACTTCGGAATCTCCAAGTTCAGCGGTGGCTATAGTGGCGACGCGCTGAGCTTGACGCGCACGGGCGCCGTCATGGGCACGCCCTATTATTTGGCGCCGGAGCAGGCGAATGGCTCCAAAGCCATCGATCATCGCACCGACCTCTTCACGCTCGGGGTGATCTTCTACGAATGCTTGACTGGAACGGTGCCGTTCTCTGCAGACACCTTCAATGAGCTGCTTTTCCGGATCGTGCTCGAGCCACCCGCGCCGCTCCGTGAACGAGCACCCCTGGTAGATCCCGCGTTTGCTGCGCTGATCGAGCGCAGCATGCAGAAGGATCCAAACCAGCGTTTTCAGTCCGCGCTGGAGATGAAAGAGGCGTTCGACGCCTGGGCGCGCGACGCCGGACTAGTGCACGGGTTTGCCGGGACAGCGAGCCGTGCCAACGTGAGCGCTGCGCTCGCGGCGCAGCAGGGTCCCACTCTCCTCTCGAAAGGGACGGATGGCGCGCCGCCGGCCGATTCGAAAACACTGGAAGCGTGGGCCAAGAGCGGCACGCGCAGCGAGGGGCAGTCAGCGCTCGAAGAGCCGCAACAAGGCCGGTCCAGGCGGCTCGCCGTTGCTGCACTGGGTGCCCTGGGCATCGTCGGCGTTGCCAGCGCGTGGTTCGTTCATGGGAGTCGTAACGATGGGTCCGTCGTGCCGGCAACGGTCGCCCCCACGACGCCAACGACGGCGCAAGCCGCTGCGAGCGCCTCGGCACTGCCGCTCGCAGCGGAACCTACGCCACTCGCGCCGGTTTCCACGACTGAGCCTGTGATCGAACCCGCGCAAACCCCTTCGGTAACTACGAACCGTCTCAAACTGGGCAATGTGTCCGGCTCGCACCTCACCACCCCAGCCGCTCCGCCGCACGCGGCTCCCCCAACGCCGTCCACACCCGCGCCGTCTGTCCCGCGTCCACCCGCGCCGGCCGCCGCCGCCGACAGCGACGTTTCGCGCATTCGCGGTGGCCGCACGATCCGAACGGATCTGTAGGTTGCTCCGGGTCCCACGCCTTGTGGCTCGGAAAGATCTCGGGTACCTATCCCGATAACGTGTGGGATATGACGAACGTGATTCGTAATCGGTGGACTCTGCTTTTTCTCGTTCAGCTCTGCGTCGGCAGCGCCACGCTGTCGGCACGCGCTGACGAGAAGATCTCGCCCGAGGCGCGGGCTTACTTCAAGAACGGCGTCGAGCTCCTGCAAAACGATCCGCCCAACTATCAGGACGCTTTCTATCAATTCAAGCTCGCGTACGAGAAGAGCCAGAGCTGGAAGGTGCTCGGGAACTACGGGCTCTGCGCGCTCAAGCTCGAACGGGATGGCGAGGCCGTTGCGTTCTACGAGGAGTACCTGCAACGCGGCGGCAAGCAGATCAACGAGCGGGAGCGCGAGGGCATCGAACGCGACATGTTGTTGGTGAAGGGCAACGGCGCGACGCTCGAACTCTCGTCGAAGATCCAGACGCTGACCATTCAAGATTCGCGCGCCGGCTCGGCCGCCGCCGCACAGACCTACGATCTTACTGGCGGCACCAAGCGCTTGTTCGTGCGAGCTGGCTCGCATCGCCTCGCCGCCACGACCCAGGACGGTCGCACGTTGACTTGGGAAGTCATCTTGGAGCCCGGTCGCACGGTGAGTCACGAGTTCGACTTCGACGCGCCTGCAGCCACCGCGACGCCGCCCGTCGCGGCCACCACGCCTGCGACCGGAAGCGAGTCAGCCCCGTCGCCTTTGCCACGCGCCGTAGCGCCGGTCAGCCACGCGAATCCGCTGCGCACGGTCGGCTTCGTCACGGCGGGGGTCGGCGTGCTTGCCCTGGGTGGCGGCGCGATCACGGGACTGATGTCGAAGAGCAAGGAAAGTGCCGCCAAAGACAAGTGCGATCCGGTGACCAAGAATTGCGACCTGTCCGCACAGCCGCTATTCGACGACGCTTCCAGTTTCGCGAAGACTGCCACGGTGCTCTTCATTGGTGGTGGCGTGCTGACGGCAGCTGGCATCGGAATGATCGTGCTTGGCCATCCTACGACCGAGCATGAAACGCCCGCAGCTCGCCTGTCGATCGTCCCGCTCTTCGCTGGAAACGCAGGCGGCTTTGTCGCCGCCGGTAGCTTCTGAGGCTTCCGGGCCAGTTAGCGGTCCGGGCGCCGCCAAGCGACCGGTTCGTTAACTGCATCCGAGACCTGTCTGTGATAAGTCAAGGCTCCTCTCTGGGAGACTCTTGATGACGTTTTCTTGTCCCACCTCGTTGCGTATCGGACTTTTCCTCGGCTCTGCCCTGTCCCTCTGCTCCGCTGCGTGTAGCAGCCCGAGTTCGACATCTGGCAGCGGCGGTACGCCCGGCAAAGGGGGCGCAACCGCTTCCGGTGGAACAGGGACGGGGGGCTCCGGAACTGGAGGAGCGCAAGTTAGCGGCGGTGCGCCGGGAAATGGCGGCACCAACACCTCCGGCGGCGCTCTGGCCCAGGGCGGCGTTTCAACGGCAGGGGTTGCCGGCACGCTGTCATCCGGTGGCGCTGCGGGCGCAGGCGCGGGTGGCTCCGCCGGCGCGCCAACCATGGGCGGCGTGGGCGGGACCGCGCAGGCGGGTGGTTCTGCGGGCGTGGCAGGCGCCGGCGGCGCTGCAGGAGGCGCGACCAGCGGCGGTGCTGGTGGCGCTGCGGGCGCTGCAGGTGCGGGCGGAGGCGGAGGCGGCACTTCCGTTGGCGCATGCCCCCCGGATGCCTTCTTCTGCTCCGGATTCGAGGACGCTGGGCTCCCCACGGGCGCGACGTACTCCTCCAATTTGACGTCCGTCGAGATGGTCATCGACAAGACCGTGCATCACGCCGGTGCGCAGTCGGTGAAGGTGAACCTTGGAAGCGGATATGTGTACCGGATGCTCTCGGTTCCGGCGGCGCCGAAGTTCTGGTTCAGGGCCTACCTACGCACCGACGTCGCGATTGGCGCCGCGGCCCAGGTTCACGAGAGCTTCATGGGCGCCAATTGGGGCATGGATAAGGGTGTCGACATCGTGCAGGAGCAGTGCGAGGTCGCCGTCAACATCAACGATAACCCCGTGCTGGGTTCGAACGGCATGAACCCGCCGATCAATTGTCCGGCTGACGGCCAGAAGATCAGCGCCAACACCTGGTATTGCTTCGAAGGTTCCTTCGACGGAACGCAGGGCAATCTCGAGATTTTCGTCGACGGCAAATCGATCATCAAGGGCACCGGGGTCGCCAACGCCAAGCAGAACTTCACGAACTTCCGCTTCGGGTATGTCGAGTACAACGGGACCAATCGAACCGTCTGGTACGACGACGTGGCGACTGGGCCGAATCGAATCCCTTGTCTGCCATAGTCGGAGCGCGCGCCTGATAGCCTAAATCGGGGCGGCGCCGGCTAGCGATTTTAGGGCGTTCCAGAGCCCGTGAATTCGCTCGAAGCGCTCCGCCGGATCGACGGCCAGCGCTTGGCGCAACCAATCGTCGATGGCCTCCGGCAAATCGGGTCGCAGCGCGTGGAGGCTTGGACGCTCGGCGCTGGTGGCCGCCTTGAGAATGTCGAGCGTGGCTTCACCGCTGAAGGGGGTGCGCCCCGCAAGCGCGCGAAACAGCAGCACGGCAAATGAATACACGTCGATGCGCTGATCGAGGTCGGTCGCGCCCTGCCAGATCTCGGGCGCGATGTAGCTCGGCGAGCCCGCGATGATCCCGGCCTGAGTCACGCTGCGCATGCGCGTGAACTTGACGAATCCGAAGTCCAAGAGGCGCACCCCACCCGCGTCGAGCACGAACACGTTGCGCGGCTTGAGGTCGCGGTGGAGGATGCCGGCTGCGTGCGCGGTCTCGAGGGTGGAAACAATCGGCGACAGCAACAGGATGAGCTCGGACAGCGTAAATGTTTGCCCAGTTTCCTCGCGTTTTTCCAGATAATCCTGAAAATCGACGCCGTGCAGGAGCTCGGTAACGAGGCAAAAGGAGCCGTCGTCTGTCCAGGCTTGGTGCAGAACGCGCACGGCGGCGGTGCCGGCAAGCACGGTGAGCGCATGCGCCTCGCGCAAGGTGCGCTCGCGCCATTCGTCGCCACGCACGAGTGGCTCACTCAACACCTTGACCGCCACTTCGTCGCCCGCGCGCAGATCTTTGGCGCGATAGACGGAGCCCTGCGCGCCGCGACCGAGTTCCTTGACGATGCGGTAGCGCCCTCCGATGACTTCCCCGATCCGATCGGGAGTTACGGAGTTTGCCATGACCTATGAAACCTGCTCGAAGCTCGAGGTGTGCCCGCCAAAGCGAGCGAAGAAGGCAGTGATTTCTCGGCGAACTGCCTGCCGTTCGACGTCGCGCGTCAACACGTGGTGCGAGCGCGGAAAGATCACGACCCGGCAGTCATCGCTGCCAATGCGCTCGGCGACGCGCCACGCATTCGAGACTGGGCACACGCGGTCGTGGGCTCCGTGTAAGACCAGAGTTGGACAGCGCACGAGCGAGAGCTTCTCGCGTAGGCGCTCGCCGCTGCGTCGCACTTCGATTGCTGCGTGCACCGGGTGTGCGTCGTAAGACACGTGGGTTCGGCGCGACACGTCGTCAGCGATGTCCGAGCCGCGCTTCGGCAGCATGAAATCAGGGACCCGCAAATGCTCGACCAGCGTGAGCGCCCAGCGCGGGAAAGGAGCCGTCAGCCAAACCGCGTTCGAAAGAAGGATCAGGGCCTTTACCGCCTCGGGACGCCGCGCCGCAAAGTCCAGGCACAACAGGGATCCGAGCGAGAATCCGGCGAGAATCACCGGCGCGCCCAGGCGCTCGACGGCCGCGTCCACCGCCTGCGACCAGTCTTGAAATCGCGTGCCGGCGAGCTTGGTGGCGTGGGTACCATGGCCCGGCAAGAGCGGCGCCAACGCCGCCAGCCCGAGGTCGCGGGCCACGTCGACGATCAGCTCGACTTCGAAGGGCGTGCCGCCGAAACCATGCACGGCGACCACGCCGGGCGACGCCCCTTTTACTTCGAGCTCACTCGCGGTGCCGGTGCCGCGGAGGCCGCCGCGCTCAGCTTTCGCCGCGCTTGATGCCATAGGCTCGAATCTTCTTGTGGAGATTGGTGCGCTCGACCCCCAAAATCACGGAAGCGCGCGAAATGTTCCAAGCTAGCTCTTTGAGCGTATCGAGAATGTAGGCGCGCTCCGCGGCGTCGCGATGCTCGCGCAAGGTGAGCCGCCCGCGTCCTGCATCGGGTCCCGGCGCTGCCGTAGGTGCCGAGTCGTCGTCGTTGTCGTCCTCAAAGGGGCTCGAATGCGGATCTTCCGGCAGATCTGCGACGGTGATCACGTCGCTCGAAAGAATCGCCGCGCGTTCGACGACGTTCTTGAGCTCACGCACGTTGCCGGGCCACTTGCGACGCGCCAGCGCTTCATAGAGCGAGGGGTCGATGCGCTTCGGGCGCAAGCCGTTCTCCTTGCAGAACGCGCCCACGAAGGCGTCCGCCAAGAGCGGGATGTCGGTGGGGCGCTCGCGCAGGGCAGGGACGCGCACGGGAAATACGTCGAGGCGAAACATCAGATCTTCGCGAAACGCGCCGCTGGCCACGGACTTGGGTAGGTCCTTGTTGGTGGCGGCGAGCACGCGCACGTCGACGTGGATCACGTGCTCGGAACCCACGCGCACGATCTCGCCGTTCTGCAGGGCGCGCAGCACCTTGGCCTGGGCGGAGAGATCCATATCCCCGATCTCGTCGAGAAAGAGCGTGCCGCCGTGCGCCTGCTCGAAGAAGCCACGCTTCCGGCCTTGAGCCCCGGTGAAGGAGCCTCGCTCGTGACCGAAGAGCTCACTTTCGATGAGTTCTCTCGGAATCGCGGCGCAATTGACCTTCACGAACGGCGCGTCCTTGCGCGGGCTGAGGCGATGAATCGCGCGGCTGACCAGCTCTTTGCCGGTGCCGCTCTCACCCGTGATGAGCACGCTGGCCTTGGTGGGCGCGACTTTGTCGATGTCCTGGAAGAGCTTCTGGATCGGCGGGCTAGTGCCGATCATCTCGTAGCGAGCCTCGAGCTCACCTCGCATTTGCTCGAGGGTTCGACTCATGCGCGCCGCGCGCACGGAGTTCCGAACGCTCACCAGCACTCGCTCGCGATTCAACGGCTTCTCGAAGAAGTCGGAGGCGCCGAGCTTGATGGCACTCACCGCATCGTGCACCGTGGCATGGCCACTGATCACGATCACGGGTAGCTCACGCGTGGCCTCGTCTGCGCGCAGGCGCTCGAGCGCTTCGAGCCCGCTCATCCCAGGTAGCTTCAAATCGAAGATCGCGACGTCGACCGGCTGCCGCGGATTGCGAATCAATTCGAGCGCCTGCTCGGCGCTCTCCGCCTCGAGGACGCGATACCCCTCGCCGCTGAGCACCATCTCCAGGGTGCGTCGGATATTCTTTTCGTCGTCGACGACCAGCGCGGTCGGCGCGACCGGGGTCAGGGGAGCAGCCTCGCGCGAGTCAGCCATTCAAAGTCCTCGACTGAGCCTAACCCAAGCTCGCCCCTCGGGGCGAGCAAGCAGCGCGCTCACTCGGGACGGGCGGAGTTCAGCGGTGTTGCAGCCGCTTCCGAGGCTTGTCGCACCACGCCGACATGCTCGGCCGGGCCCATGAAGCTCAGGTATTTGCGGGCGGGAACGCTGAAGGCGCTCTCCGGGTGCTTCGCCAACAGGCGTTCGCAAAGCTTGCGCGCTTCCGCCGGCCGCTTCTGCTTGAGCCGAATCTCGGCCAGGAGGAGCAGCGCCTCGGGCTCGAGCCCGGAGTGGGGGAAAGATTCCACCGCATGATCCACGCGGTCGGCGGCGGCATCGAAGCGGTCCTTGGCCAGGTAGTAGCGGGCGACGTAGAGCTCGTGGCGCGCCAGGAGACCCAGCACCACTTCGAGCATGTAGCGCAGCTCCTCGACGTGATCCGAGTTCGGGTAGTCTGCCAAGAAGCCACGAATCGTGCTCAGCGCGTCGTTGACCGACGCGAGATCGCGCTCCTCGAGTGGCGGCAAGAAGGGCGACAAACTCACCGAGTCGTACTCGCCGCGGGCGATCTGGAAACGTGCGTAGGGGACTTCGGGATCGTTCGGGTAGTCGTGAATGAACGACCGGTAGCCGGAGATCGCCTCGGGCAGCTTGTCCTGGTGATAGTTGGCGTCCGCGATGCGAAGCTCAGCCAGGCGCGCGAAGCGGCTGTAGCTGTAGTTCTTGCGGATTTCGTTGAACATCGGCTCAACGACTTCCCAGTTCTTCTCTTCGAGCGCCTTCATGGCGCGGTCGTAGTCGCGCTTGGCGTTTTCCGTGTACTCGAGCGCCGTCGAGCCGCGCTTCTCGGTCGCCGCACATCCTGAAGTCAGACCCGAAAACGCAAGCGCCATGCCCAACAGGTAGCCGGCCGCCCTGGCCGAGCGCGGGGTAACGGCACGCGGGAAGGGCCGTTTCTCGCTGAACTTCTGGGATTTTGGGGAATCTTGGGTCAACGGGAGGGCTCCGGACGGGGCGGGGCTTTCCCTTAGCGGGTCGCTGTCGCGAGGGCAAGCCCGGTTCAGGGATTGGCTTAGGGCTCCCGACGCACTTAAGATGGGCGCCCCGAGAGGCCGACCCATGACCACCGAGAAAGTTCCGATGACCCCAGGCGGCGCCGTGAAGCTCCGCGAGGAACTCACGCGCCTAAAAGAAGAGCGCCCCAGGATCTCGCGCGAGATCGGGGTGGCGCGCGAACACGGCGACCTCAGCGAGAACGCCGAATACCACGCTGCGAAAGAACGCCAGGGCCTGGTCGAAGCGCGCATCAAAGACATCGAAGACAAGCTGGCCCGCGCCGAGGTCATCGACCCGACCAAGCTCAGCGGGGATCGCGTGCGCTTTGGCGCAACGGTGACCTTGACCAACCTCGATACCGACGAAGAGCAGACCTATCAAATCCTGGGCGCTGACGAGGCCGATATCAATCGCGGATCGATCTCCGTGTCGGCGCCGCTCGCTCGCGCCATCATGGGCAAGAGCATCGGGGACGAGGTGGTAGTGACGCTTCCCGGGGGTACGCGGCGATACGAGATTGGCGCCATCGCGTTTCGCTGAGGCGACGGCGGTCCGCCAAAGCGCCACGGCAGCACGCTTCGAGCGTAGTGCCGCGGCGCTGAATCGAGTCACGCGCGGCTTGCTGGGCGCGTTCTGGTTCGTGGGCGCGGAGTTCGGCGTGGTGACGCTGCTCAAACGCAGCCAGATCGCCAGCGTTTGGGAGCTCAACACCGGCGCACTCTGGCTTGCGCCGAGCGCGTTCGTGGCTGCAGCTTGCGTGGGCTTGCTGGGCACGGGGCTCTATGAGCTTGGGCTGCGCGCGGAGCGGCTGCCAGCGCGTCTCGCCTTCGCGCTGCTGGTTGCCCTTGCCGCCGCAGCAAGCGCGTTCGGCGTGAGTACCGGGCGCCACTTGGCGGACCCCGGGCTGCGCACGCTGTTCGTGGGCTCGATCGCACTCAGTGCTGGAATGGGCGTTTACTTCGGCGCACCCAGCATGGCGCGCTTGCTGCGAGGGCGTCGGGGTCTGGCGGCGCTGGCTCTGGCAGCGCTCATTCTCGGCCTCGAGCTCTCGAACCGCTTTGTGTTGCCGCGCCTCTATCCGGCATTTCACTGGGCACTATCAATCGGCGCATTGGCGCTCGCGCCGTGGTTCTCTCGCAGCACCGAAGGGCCGGGCAAACGGCGCGCTGTCACGGAGAGCGCCGCAGTGCTCGCCGTAGTCGCGATTTCGCTGGGCGTTTTGCTGCCGAGCGCGCGAAGACTCGCTGGCTTCGACAACTTCAGGCTGCTGTTGCTCGACGAAGCTCCGGTGCTTGGCCGAGCCGTGGAGCTCGCAGCGCGCCTCGCACCGCCAGAGCAGGCCGAGAGCCTGGGCTGCGCCGGCTCAGCTGGCGGCACTGGCTGCGTCGGGGAGGCGAGCGGCGCCCTCGCGACTGGGAGCCTCGATTTTCGCGGCCGGGACGTGCTGCTCGTCACCGTCGACGCGCTGCGCGCCGATCACGTCGGGGTCTACGGGGCCGCTCGCCCGACGACGCCCGCGATCGATCGCTTGGCTGAAGACGCGGCGGTGTTCGAGCACGCTTACACGGCGACGCCTCACACTTCTTATGCCCTCACGTCGCTGATGACCGGCAAGTATATGCGCCCGCTCTTGCTGCAAGGCGCTGGCGCCGACTCGGACACCTGGGCGTCGCTCCTTCGCACCTATGGCTATCGCACGGCCGCGTTTTATCCGCCTGCTGTGTTCTTCATCGATACCCAATTGTTCAGCTCCTTCCAGCGCTCGAATTTGGGCTTCGAATACGCCAAAGTTGAGTTTGCCGAAGGGGAAGCGCGCGTCCTGCAGGTGCGTGACTATCTGGCGACTGCGCCTACGACGAAGCCACTCTTCCTGTGGGTGCATTTGTTCGGCCCGCACGAACCGTACGTTGCCCACGCGGCGCATCCCTTCGGGGACCGCGACATAGACCGCTACGACTCGGAAGTGGCCGACGCGGACGACACGCTCGGGCAGGTCGTCGATGAGTTTCGACGCCGTCGCCCCACGAGCATCGTCATCGTCAGCGCCGACCACGGCGAGGAATTCGGGGATCACGGCGGCCGCTATCATGGCACCACGGTCTACGAGGAACAGCTACGGGTGCCCTTGATCATTTCCGCGCCTGGGCTCTTGAAGCCGCAGCGCGTCGGGGAAGTGGTGCAGTCGGTCGATCTCCTGCCCACGCTGCTCGGCGCACTCCGGATCCCGCGCCCGCCACGGCTGCGCGGACGGGATCTCGGCGCGCTGCTCAGCTCGAAGCGCGCCCCAGAACCCGGCTTGGCTTACGCGGAAACCGACGAACAGACCCTGCTCGCGCACGGGCCGCTGAGACTGATCTGCGCGCGGCGCATCGGCGCCTGCAAACTGTACGACCTCGCCAGCGACCCCCGCGAAGAGAACGACCGAACCAACATGCACTCCGCGGAGGCCGACAAGATGCGCGCCGAGCTCCGCGAGATTTCGGTCTCCCACGGGCGCTACGAAAGCCAAGGCCTGCGCGCCGAAGGCAAAGGCTGGCCTTCCGCTCTGCTACGCGGGCTCGAAGGGGACGCCGATGCGGCCGTCGAGGTCGCGGGCTTGCTCGATGACGTCGACCCCGCCATCCGCCGCAAAGCCGCCGAGGTCCTGTTCGAGCTCCGTCGCCCTGAATCGGCGCCCGCGCTGCGACTCGCGCTCAATCGCGACGATGCGCCAGAAGTCCGGCGCTACGCGGCGCTCGCCTTGACGCGGCTCGGGGAAGGCGCGCCCCTTGTGGCGGAGCTGCTCGAGTCGAAGGATCTGGAGCTTCGGCGGCTCGCGGCGCTCGCCCTCGGCGAGAGCGGGGACCGGCGAGGGCTCGCCATTCTCCTCGATTGGTGGCGCGACGCGAAGGCCCGCAATTTTCAGCGCTCGCGGGATCTTTTGGAGGCATTCGCAACGCTGAAAGCCAAGGATGCCGTCGGCTTCCTCACGGCGAGCCTTGCGGACGTGCGACTGCGCCCATACCTCGCGCGCTGCTTGGCCAAGATCGGGGACTCGAGCGCGCGGATTCCGCTCACGCGCGCCTTCGCCGACGAGCGCTCCCAGACCGCGCGGGCAGAGCTCGCTCAGGCACTCGTTTCACTAGGGGCGCGCGAAGAGTTGGCTCAGCCGTTGACGCGATTCCTGGGCGTGCCGGACCCGCTCGCCGACGGCGTGCGAGTCGCGACCGAGGCACACATCCTGGTTCACGTCGGCGGGCCGAGCGAACACGACATGCCGCGCCTGCGCAGCCGTAGCGAGCTCGGGACGCGCCTTCGCGTGGTGGTCCCGAAGGGGGGAAACGGGCAGGGG
>JAEUAF010000846.1 GCA_019695485.1 Sorangium sp. | reverse complement strand
AGCTGCGCTGCTTTGGGATCCAGAACATCACGCTCCTCAAAGGAGTGATGGTGTTGCACGGCGCTGGCGTGGGCGGCGGCAGCCTGGTCTACGCCAACACGCTGATGCAGCCCAAAGCCGAGGTCTTCGCAGATCCGGCTTGGAGCTCGGCCGTCGACTGGCAACGAGAGCTCGCGCCGCACTACGTGACGGCGCGGCGCATGCTCGGCGTCACCCAAAATCCGTCGCTGATGGAGGGCGAAGACGCGCTGCGACGCATCAGCGTCCGGATGGGGGCAGAAGAGACGTTTCACGCGACCGACGTAGGCGTGTTTTTCGGCACGCCCAACCAGCGCGTCGCCGACCCTTACTTCGCTGGCGCGGGGCCAGCACGCACCGGCTGCAATCTGTGCGGCGGCTGCATGGTGGGCTGCCGTTTCGGGGCGAAAAACACACTCGACAAGAACTACCTCTACTTTGCGGAACAATGGGGCGCACGTATCGTTCCCGAAACGCAAGCCACGCGCATTGTCCCGGTTGCCGGAGGCTACGAGGTCGAGACACGCTCGACGACCGCCTGGTTCCCACGAGCAGGGCGCCGCTTTCGCGCGACGCGAGTGGTGGTGGCGGCGGGCGTGCTCGGCACGGTCGAACTGCTCCTGAAGAATCGGGATCAGTATGGAACCTTGAAAGACGTCTCGAGTAGACTCGGAGATTTCGTGCGCACCAATGGCGAAAGCCTGCTCGGAGCGACGAGCTTCGAGGCGCATCGTGATCTGT
The DNA here is from genome assembly GCA_019695485.1 of Sorangium sp. Lineage (GTDB taxonomy): Bacteria > Myxococcota_A > Polyangia > Polyangiales > Polyangiaceae > PMG-095. The sequence continues at coordinate 7,133 of JAEUAF010000846.1, read as the reverse complement.
CGCGAGGAATCGCGATCGGCGCCGCGTTTCATCCCGATTCACTGACCAAGATCGAAGGCGTGCGCTACCCGAGCGGCTCAGGCGCGATGCGCTTGCTCGGTGTCCCGCTCACGCCCGACGGCAGCGCATTCACGCGCCCATTCAAGATGCTGAGGCAGATTGTGGCGCGCTTTGGGCGCGTTCTAAGGCTGTGGCGCGTCACCGATTGGGCACGCAGCACGGTGATCTTGCTGGTGATGCAGTCGGTGGATCAGCACATGCGGCTGCGTCTCGGCCGGACGCTGCTGCGCCGCACATTTCTGGAGGGTGCGCCGACGGACAAGCCGGTTCCGAGCTTTCTCCCAGTCGCGCAGCGCGCTGCCGAGCTGCTCGGCGAGGAGCTAAATGGCGAGCCACAGAACGTGATCTCGGAAGTGCTGCTGCGCACGCCCGCCACCGCTCACATCTTGGGCGGCTGTTGCATCGGCGATTCGGCCAAAACCGGCGTGATCGACGAGCGCCACCAGGTCTATGGCTATCCAGGACTCTACGTCTGCGACGGCAGCGTCGTGCCGGGCAATCTCGCCGTCAATCCAAGCCTCACCATCACTGCGCTGGCAGAGCGCTTCGCTGCGTTCTTCGAGCCCGCGCCGCACCTCGCCACGGAAGCCCTGAAAAGTCGAGAGATCCGCTTCGGAAGCGCGGGCTCCCAAAGCGCCTGACGAGCGGCTTCGCCGGCGCGCGCAAGGACTGCACCTAACCTCGGGGTGAAACGCGAATCGTGCCGGCCCCGCCCTGGCGCACGCCCGCAAAACAGCGCGCAAAAATCATGTCTGCGGCTGGCATGTCACTTGCTGATAGCCAGTTCGCAAGCGCACTCCGCTTGTTTGCAAGGGAGCTTCCCGTGAAGATCGGTCGTATCGTCGCTGCCTCAGCCATCGCATTGAGTCTCGGTGCCTGCGCTGGCTCAACGTCACCCCCCTCGAGCCCCGAAGCCCAGGCTCCAGCGAAGCCTCCGGCCGAGCCGCCGGCGAGTGCGCCCCCGACCGCAGAGGGGTCTCAAGCGCCGGCCGCAGCACCAGCCCCGGCGCCGACCGCGGCGAAGCCCGAAGCGGAGCCGGCCTCGCCTCTAGCCCGACTGATGCGCGAGCACTTCAAGGAGGTCGAGATTATCCGCAGCGCGGTCATCGCGGGGAAGCCTCAGGAGGCAGTGCAGCCAGCGACGGCGCTCGGTCATGTGGACAACGCCGAGAAGCTCCCCAAGGGCTGGCGCGACGCGCTGGAGCGAATGCGCGCGGCATCGACCCGAGTGCAGAACAGCTCCGATCTGGCGGAGGCAGCGGCCGGCACTGCGGACATCGGTGTTGCTTGCGGCGGTTGCCACCAAAGCCAAGGCGGACCGAAGCCAGCCGTCGGTGAGCCACCCGCAATGGGAGAATCGGTGAGCAGCCGCATGGCGCGGCACTCGTGGGCCATGGCGCGCCTCTGGGAGGGGCTGTACGTGCCCTCGAGTCCCGCATGGGTCGCTGGGGCCAAAGCCTTGCGCGAGTCGCCCTTTCCGAAGGAGGTGCTGGCGCGCGGCGGAGTTTACGGTCGTAGCGCGGCCAAAGATTTCACCGCCCTCGCGGCTCAGGCGCTGGGGAAGGAATCGCAAACCGAGCGCGCAGCGCTTTACGCTGGCCTGCTCGGAACCTGCGCGACCTGTCACATCGCGACTGGACGTCAGTCGAAGTAAGGCCCCGCTAAACCGCCCGCCGCAGCGAGCTCGGCACGGCGTCGTCGAACGGCGAGCCCGTCGGCACCGTCATCGACGACGGCGGGCGCACCGTCGGAAGCTCGCTGCGCGCACGGGCCGTTGGTAGAAGGCTCGCCTCGCCACGGCGATGAACGCGCATCCCTGGGTAGATCCAGGTGGCATAGGCGCCGCCCGGCACTGGGTCCCGCGTGCCGGAGATCCAGGTGCCGCGGTCGGTGAGGGCGCGCTCGAACTTCGCGAGGGCCGCGTCCTGCTCGTCTGCCGTAAAGTGCGCTAAGTGGTCGCGCGACACGATGAGATCGAACCGCCCAGGTGCGGGCGGCGCGGCATGCGCATCGTCGAGTGCGTGGCGAGTGAAGTAGGTGCGGAGTCGGTAGCGGTCGCGCAGCGTGTAGCGCCCACTGACGGCGTCGTAGCGAAAGTAGACTGCGTGCTCGTCGCGCGTCTTGGCAGCTAGCGCGTGACCCGGGTACACCGCACGCCGCGCTCGGATCAACTTGCTCTCGTCGCTGTCGGTCCCTGTCAGGAACAAGCTCCAATCGTCGGCGTCCGGCAGCAGCTCGGCGAGGAGAATGGCGATGCTGTGAAGGTCTTCGCCTTTTCCGCAGTCCGCGTTCCAGACACGGAAGATACGTCGGGCGCGGGCGCGATCGAGCAACTCAGGCAGCACTTGGCGGAGGCCGTCGAGCCAAGGTTCGCCAAAGAAGTAGGACATTGCTCGCGGCACATGCAATCGCAGGGCCAATTGCCGGAAGGGCGTACAAACGTGGGCAATTACTCGACTCCAGGCCATGGCGCTTCACCAGAAGCTGCGACCGCGGCGAGCCTTCGGTGTCGGAGTTCCGGCGTCCGTGGACGGCTCGTTGACGCTCGCCGATCGCTCGCGTGGACGGCTCGTTGACGCTCGCCGATCGCTCGCGCGGACGGCCGTCACGCGCCGCCAAAGCGCTCGACGAACTGGCGGTGTACGAAAAGCGCCTCGTCATCCGACCTGAAGAGCTCGCTCGGTCGGTAGCCGCTGTGGAGCCCGGTCACCTGGATCAGCCGTTCTTGCGACTGAAAACTGACGCGCCACGCCTTGTAGGCAAGCACCCACCCCGCCCCACTCGGCTTGATGCGGCGATAAGGGTGCGGCTGTGGGCCGAGACGCAGCACACCTTCGAGGCCCTCGCGAATGTCCTCAGCGTGGGCCGCGAGAAATGTGAGCTGTGCCAAGGCGCGCTCGGAGAACGTGACCTCATAATCGGGCAAAGGGTCGCGCGGAACGGTCGCGTGTTCCAACCAGCCGTTCGACGCCTCGGGGATCGAGTCCGTGTAGGGCACGTAGGGCTTCAAATCGAGCACCGGCGTGCCGTCGAGGAGGTCCAGATTTCGAACGCTGAGCAAGCGCCCCTCGACCTTCAGTAGCTCGACGGCACTCAGCCCGATGGGGTTGGGCCGATATGGGGAGCGCGTCGCAAACACACCGCGGCGTTCGGAGCTGCGCGGAGGCAGTACCTTAGGCCGAAAGCCGCTATTTTTGTGGAACCAGAACAGCACCCAAATGTAACGAAAGCTCGTCAGATCCTCGAGCGCGTGCTCGATGCCACTCGCAGAGTAAAGCTCGATCGTCCCCTCCACACCCAACGCTGCGCGCGGCTGGCGCGGCGCGCTCATCCGATCGCTGAAGGGCGAGTGAACCACGCCGATGGGCGTCAAAGTGACACTGGTGGGAGGTAAGAGATCGGGCATGAGGGAACGGGACGCGCAGCTGTCCCGCTTGGATATATCGCGCGAAACCTAGCGAAGTCACCCGCGGAGAGTAATCGGCGAAGAACCCCCGACCCCTGGCGCGCGCAAATCCGCCGGGAAGTGCGCGGTCTGCTAGAGTGGCCCCTCGTGCCATGCAGCGAAACAAGCTGGAGAAAGTCGTCGAAGCGCGGCGGGCGCTGCGGGAGCGCTTCGAAGCGCGCATCAAAGCCACGCCGAGCCTCTCGGACCCCGCACCCCAAGGCAGCGGCGCGCCGAATCGGCACGGCATGCCCAAGCTCCCGGTCGATCAGATCGCGACCGAAAAGTGGCCGGTACTAGACCTCGGGATACATCCTGACGTGCCGCTCGCAAAGTGGCAGCTCGAGATCGACGGAGCTTGCGCGCACCCGCTGCGCCTGAGCTTCGAGGACTTCATGGCGCTCGAACAGGTCGACGACGTCAGTGACTTTCATTGCGTGACGACCTGGTCACGCTTCGATGTGCCGTGGCAGGGGGTGCGAGTGAGCGACCTGCTCGCGTTGGTCGAGCCGCACTCGGACGCAACCCACCTCATGTGTCACGCCTCCGACGGCTACAGCACCAACGTCTCCCTGGTCGAGGCGCTCAAGCCGGATGTCTTGTTGGTCCATCGCGCCGATGGCGCGCCGCTCGCGCGCGAGCACGGCGGCCCGGTGCGTATGATTACGCCTCAGCTCTACGCCTGGAAGGGGGCGAAGTGGATCCACCGGCTCGAGCTCATGACGGCGGATCGCCCGGGATTTTGGGAAGAACGCGGCTACTCGATGACCGCCTACCCGTGGCAGAACGATCGTTACGGCTGAGTGCAGTCCGGTGCGACGGCGCGCAGCCGGCCAGCTTAGCTAGTCGGAAGCGCCACCCTCGTTCGTGCGCGTCAAATGCTCGGGCGGGGGGCGACCGCTGCTGCTCGGCGGATCCGACTCGCCGCGGTAACGGCGCGCCACAGCGTCGTAGGCGTCGAACCCAACGACTTCGCGCAAGTCCGAGAAAGAGAGCAGACCGCTGGCTGGCACGCCTTGCTGGATCTCCTCGAGGGTGCGACGCATGGCCGCGACGGCCGCGCTCAACAAGGTGACAGGGTACGCGGCCACTTTGTAGCCGAGCGCCTCGAGCTCGCTCGGCGGGACCCAAGGCGTGCGGCCCCCCTCGAGCATGTTGGCCAACGTCGGGCGCGCGACACGTCGGCAAAACTCGCGCATCTCCTCGCGGTCCACCGGCGCCTCTAGAAACACGATATCCGCTCCAAAATCCGCGAACGCCTCGGCGCGATAGAGGGCCTCTTGAAAGCCATGCGTCGCGCGCGCGTCGGTGCGCGCCACAATCAACACGTCGGCGCCCTCGTCCCGCGCGTCAACCGCTGCGCGCAGCCGAGAGAGCGCCTCGCGACGCGGCACGACCTCTTTGCCGAGCGTGTGACCACAGCGTTTGGGCGAGACTTGGTCCTCGATCATGACACCCGCAAAGCCCGCGTGCGCGTAACCCTCGACGGTCCGCTTCACATTGAGCGCGTTGCCGTAGCCGGTGTCGCCATCGCCGATCACGGGAATGCGGACGGCCGAACAAATCGACCGCCCCTGATCCAGCATCTCACCGTAAGAAATGAGCCCAGTGTCCGGCAGCCCCAAGCGCGACGCCGACACTCCAAATCCGCTCATGAAACTCAGCGCAAAACCCGCCTGCTCGATCAAACGAGCCGTGAGCGCGTCGTAGCAACATGGCATCAAGATCAGTCCCGGTTCGCTCAAGAGGGCGCGCAAGCGCGTGGCGGGCGAGGGAAAGCGCGACGACATGTTGAGACTTTCGCGCGGACTCGGGAAAATAGCGAGCGTCCGATTCAGAGGAGGCTCGCGTTCCACACCGGGGGCCACAGTCAGGAGCCAACGCCGGCGGGGACCGTCACACTGAGGCGCGAAAGTCCTACTGTCGCGCCAAGAGCGGGTGAACGTCGAAGGGTTCTGAGCTATTGAGGAGGCATGAATAGCCTTGCAGGCAGACGCATCCTCATCACTGGGATCTCGCGGGGAATCGGGCTCGAAACGGCGCGATTGTTCCTCGCCGAAGGCGCCGAGCTGGTGGGAGTCGGGCAGAACGCGGCGCGCCTTGCGGAGGTGCAGCACGAACTCGACCCAACGGGTGAGCGCGTGACGGTCGTCGCGCAGGACCTAGCTCGGGTGGATGCTCAAAAGCGTATCCTCGCGGCCGTGGAAAAGCGCTGGAATGCGCTCGACGTCCTCTTGAACAACGCGGGGATTCAAATCGATGCGGGGGCGCACGGACTCGTCGACGGAAAAGAGGCCACCCTCGTGCGCTCGATGGAGGTCAACTTGATGGCGCCTTATCGCTTGAGTCTCGCGCTCCTGCCTCTCCTAGCGCGCGGAAAAGAGCCCCGAATCGTGAACGTGAGTTCGGGTGCGGGCACGTTCGCCGCGATGCGTGAGGCTCAAATCGCAAGCTACCGCCTGAGCAAGTGGGCACTGAACGGGCTCACCCTACTGCTCTCGGGCGAATTGGCGGGAAAGGTCGCTGTGAACGCCTTCGACCCCGGCTGGGTGAAGACCGATCTCGGGGGCCCGAACGCTCCGGGCAGCCCGCTCGAGTCCGCGCGCGGCGCGCTCTCGATCGTGACATTGCCGTTTAGCGAGACCGGCAAGTTCTGGAAGGACGGCCGCGAAATTCCGTTCTAAGGTCGAGCGAGTACCGCCCCGATGACCAAGCTCTCCGTCAACGTCAACAAGATCGCCACACTCCGCAACACGCGGACCATCGGCGTGCCGAACCTAGTCCGGCTGTCCACGCTCGCGCTCGACGCGGGCGCGGACGGCATTACGGTGCACCCGCGCCCCGACCAACGCCACATCCGCACGGAAGACGTGGCCGAGATCGCGGCGCTGCTCGGCGCCTATCCGCGCGCTGAATACAATATCGAAGGCAACCCGTTTCACGGCCTCATCGAACACTGCGAAAGAGTCAGGCCGGCGCAAGCCACGCTCGTGCCGGACGCTCGCGAGGCCTTCACCAGTAACCATGGTTGGAACTTGGTGGAGCTCGGCGCGGTGGAGCGCCAAGCTTTGTCGCGCTGCATCCAAACCTTGCATGCGCTCGGCTGCCGCGTGAGCCTATTCGTCGACGCGGTCCCAGAAATGATGCCGCTCGCGCGTGAACTCGGGGCCGATCGCATCGAGCTTTACACGGAGCCGTATGCTGCCGCCGCAGCGAGCGGCAAGGGGGAAAGCTCCATCGCCGTGTTCCGCGTCGCGGCCAACGCCGCGCGGCGCGCCGGGCTCGGCATCAATGCGGGGCACGACCTCAACCTCGTGAACCTTGGGCCGTTCCTGCAAGCGCTGGGCGACGTCGACGAAGTCTCGATCGGTCACGCGCTGATTGCGGACGCGCTCGAGTTCGGCCTGGCCGAGAGCGTGCGGCGCTACCGCGCGCTCTGCGCGAAGACCGTGCACTGATCGGCCTGACCTGCGGCGCTCAGAAGAACTCGAGGTCGTCCACCTGCAAGAAGCCCGGATCGCTGCCACCGAGCGGAAGGAAGCCGTTGGTATCACGCCCCTGGCAGTTCGGTTGAAACGCAATACCAACGACGTTCGAAAGCACCGCGCTCAAGGAGTCCGACGTGGGG
>JAEUAF010000717.1 GCA_019695485.1 Sorangium sp. | reverse complement strand
GTCACGCTCGGTATTGCTGGCGCCGGCGCGATCGTCGGCAGCATTTTCGGCGTGAAGGCGCTGAGCGCCAAGAGCGATTTCAACAAGGCGCGGACCACCTCGAAGGCGGACGATACCGAGCGCAACGCGCTCATCTCCGACATGGCCTTCGGCGTGGCAATCACGTTGGGCGTGACGGGCATCGTGTTGCTCACGAGTGAGGATGACTCCGCCAAGGAGTCTGCCAAGCAACTGACGAAGTCGCCCTACAAGCTGAACTTCGGTGCGTACGCGGGTAAGGATCGCGGCGGCGCCAGCGCCCGACTGACGTTCTAGCGCGCGGCCTCGCACATCAGGTCCCTGCGTAGGGAAACGAGGGACCTTGTCGTGATCTCGACGAGCACTTGATTCGGGACGAGGCAGCTTGTCCCGAATCGAGGCTCGCGCGATGATGAGCGTGTGCAACTGCCGAATGCGGCGCCGACCGAACCCGGCGCAGTACTAGCGAACAAGTATCGCGTCGAGCGCGTGCTCGGGCAAGGGGGCATGGGTGTCGTCGTCGAGGCGCGCCATTTGGCGCTCGACGAGCGCGTCGCCCTGAAGTTCCTGCTGCCCGAGTTCGCGCAGCACAAAGAGGCCGCGGCCCGATTTCTGCGAGAGGCGCGCGCAGCGGTCAAAATCAAGAGCGCGCACGTGGCTCGCGTGTCCGACGTCGGCACGCTCGAGAGCGGCGCGCCGTACATGGTGATGGAGTATCTGGCCGGGGCCGATCTCTCCGTCGTGCTGCAACAACAAGGCGTGCTCGCGCTAGAAGACGCGGTCGACTACATCGTGCAGGCGTGCGACGCCATCGCCGAGGCGCACTCGTACGGCATCGTGCACCGCGACATCAAGCCAGCCAACTTGTTCCTGGCGCGGCACTCGGATGGCTCGCCGTTGGTCAAGGTGCTCGATTTTGGAATTTCCAAAGTTCAAAACGAAGCCGGCACTGACGGTTTGACGCGCACGACGGCGGCGATGGGCTCGGCGCTCTACATGTCGCCCGAGCAAATCCGCCAGGCAAAATCGGTCGATCACCGCACGGATGTGTATGCGCTCGGGGTTTCGCTGTACGAGCTCTTGGCCGGTCGGCAGCCCTTCATCGCCGACACCTTCCCTGCCCTGTGCGTGGAAATCGCGACCGGCACGCCCAGCGATCTGCGCGAGCTTCGCCGCGATTTGCCGGAGGATTTCGTGCGCGTCGTCGAGAAGGCCTTCGCGCGACGCTTGGAAGATCGCTTTCAGTCGGTGAGTGAATTCGTGCTGGCTTTAGCCCCCTGGGCGCCCAACCGCGCGCAGGTGCTGGTCGATCGCATCGCGCGCGCCGGTGGCCACGCGGCGCCCGGCTTGGGTGGCACCGATGGCACCGGGCGTCATGTGCCTATTCGCCAGGGCGCGACGCTCGGAAGTAGCGTGGGGCGCACCGATCTCACGGCCGAAATGGCGGAGCCGACGCGTCACAAGACGCCCTGGCTGATGTTGGGGCTCGCCGCCGCAGTGTTGCTCGCTGCAGGCGGCGCGGCGCTGCTGTTGCTCGGCCGAGGCAGTGCAGCGCCAACGGCGGCCGCAGAAGGGCCTCACCAAGGGCCGTCCAATGCGGCGCTCGCGGCACCGACACCAACGCTTGGGCCCGCTCCCTCGCCGGCTGCAGCGCCAACCCCGGTTGTGGAACCGGTGGCGCCCGCCGCCGCACTGCCGCCACCCTCTGACGCCCCATCCAGTGCAGCGGCCCCATCTTCCGGCCCAAAGCCGCGCAACGACGCCCACCCAGGGCCGGTTTCGGCGGCGCACCCAGGCAAGCTTCAGGCGACGCCAACCAAGGCCGTAACCCCATCCGCGGCACCGTCACCGAAGGCGGCAGCCGCGCCGAGGCCTGATGAGTATCGTTAGTGTGCGCGTTTCGAAATGGTCGTCGATCGTCGTGTTGTCGTCGCTCGCGCTACTTCGCGCAGGTGAAGCGCGCGCGGGCGACAAGGCACTCGCCGAGTCGCTGTTCGACGCCGGGCGACAGCTCATGCAGGCCGGCAACTATGACCAGGCTTGCCCGAAGTTCGCGGAGAGTCAGCGCCAAGATCCATCCTCGGGAACCTTGATCAATCTGGCCAAGTGCTACGAGGCGCTCGGCCGCAGCGCTTCGGCGTGGGCTGAGTACAAGGAGGCCGCGACGCTGGCGCGCACCATGGGCCGCGATAGCCAGGCGGAATTCGCGGACCAAGGCGCTCGTCGGCTGGAGGGCACGCTCAGCAAGCTACGCGTCGACGGACCGCTGCAAGCGCCGCCGGGCCTGGTGGTGACGCGCGACGGCGTGGAGCTCGGCGCCGGATCGCTCGGCATTCCCATCGCAGTCGATCCCGGGGAGCATGCGATCGAAGCGCGCGCGTTGGGGTACAAGCCCTGGTCGGGCAAGGTGACGCTCAAGCCGCAGGCCGACGCACAAACCGTGCAAATTCCGGCCCTCGAAGCGCTGCCGGCCGCCCCGGTCGCGCCACTCCCGGCAGCCACGCCTTCGGTTGCCGCCGCGCCCGCGCCGCATGCAGCAGGCGCCGATTCAGGCAGTCACTCCGAACGCAATGGCTCGAACGCCACGCTCGGCTACGTCATCGGAGGTGCCGGCGTGCTGGGGCTCGGAGTCGGAACCGTGTTCGCGCTGATGGCGAAGAGTCAGGCAAACTCAGCGCAGAATGATCCCACGCTCTGTCCCCAAAAGCTGTGCAGCAAGGCGGGGCGCGCGGAGATCAACGCCGCAGAGAGCAAAGCCATGGTTGCCAACGTCGGCTTCGGCCTCGGCTTGGTGGGTGTCGGCGTGGGCCTCTACTTCATCGTGAGCGGACACGACGCGCCGCGCGCC
>JAEUAF010000710.1 GCA_019695485.1 Sorangium sp. | reverse complement strand
ACACGGCCACGAACGGCCCCGACGACTTCGACGTGTTCATGGGGGCGGGGGGCTATGGCGGCAACAATGCCTGCAACCCCAATTACTCCATGAAAGACGTGTCCGGTCTCTACATGTACACGACGTTCCCGGACACGGGCGACTCCGGTGGCGTCAAAGGCGCCGGAACCTATAGCGAATGCAAAACGGACATTCAGTGGGTCACGACTGAATCACTCTCATCTACCGCGTGTCAAAGCCGCATCGCCTCGACCTGCAACAACACCGCGTCGAATTCACCCAGCATGACGCGAGAGACGATCCATTCCTGCATTCAGTCGAACGACCCCGCCACCTACTATCACCTCAATTGGTATGTCCACGCAAAGAAGGTCGAGTGCCCGCAGCACCTCACCGAGGTGACCGGCTGCAAGCTTTCGCCGCAAGGCTTGCCGGCGGTCGACAAGAACGTCACCACCTCCGCGCAAGCCGCGGCGGATCCCTCGTTCAAAGAGAAGGCCGCAAACGGCAATCATTTCTCGACCACGACCATGCAAGACTGCTGCAAGCCTACCTGCGCCTGGAAGGACAATGTGGCGGGGCTCGGACTCAACGCAGTCGGGCAATATAACTCGTTCTATTCGTGTACAGAGGACGGCGTGCCGTTGACCGAATAGCCCCGAACGCGGCTCACGACGTCGGCCGAGACTCGTGCTGCGAAGCTTCTACAGCTTTCCCCAGGCGCGCATGCAAGCGTCGAAGCTCGTCGATCAGCGGTTGCGGCTCTTCGACCTCGAAATCCAAGTCGATCGCGGCGATCCAGGCCGCCAAACTGGCGAGGGTATTGCCGCCGGTCCGGAGTACACAGCGCTCCGCGTCCAGCGCTTCGAGCGCGCCCGCCGCCGGCGAAACGCGCTCAGCCGCAACGGCGAGCGGGGCGTGCAATATGACCCGCGCTTGGATGGCATACGGAGCCGACCCTAGCGAGCGCGATACGTAGGCGCGCAAATCACCGCCCTCAGGCGGCGGACGCGGCAAGAAGCGCTCGCCGGACTCGATCTTTCCCGCGATGCGATCCACCCGAAACGTTCGAAAATCCGCGCGCCCGACATCCCACGCCACGAGATACCAGCGAAAGCCGGTGTGAACCAGGCCCTGAGGCTCGACGACGCGCTCGCTGCTGCGCTTGTCGCGCGCAGCCTCGTAGCGAAAGTGAAGCTGTTCGCGATCGCGGCAAGCGGCGGCTAGTGTGGCCAGTAGAGCGGAGTCAATCGGCGGACCGGGGCGTTGCAGAGGGACGATGGTCTTGTGAAGCGCGCTGACGCGACGACGCAAGCGCGCGGGCAGGACCTGTTCGAGCTTGACCAGTGCGCGTAGCGCCGCCTCCTCGATCCCCGTGACCATGCTGCCAGCCGCGGTTCCGAGCGCGATCGACACGGCCAACGCCTCGTCGTCCTCGAGCAGCAGCGGAGGCAACGATGCCCCGGCGCCAAGCTCGTAGCCCCCAGCGACACCCGAAGCCGCCTGCACCGGGTAGCCCAAACTCCGCAACCGATCGACATCGCGGCGCAGCGTACGAGCCGTCACTTCCAGGCGACTCGAGAGCTCGGCGCCCGACCAAAAGCGGCGCCCCTGTAACAGAGACAGCAGACGCAACAGGCGGGCCGAGGTCTCGAGCACGGGAAATCAGACTAGCGTGTATTGCGGACAGAAGCTGTCCGCAATGCGGAGTAGCGTGGTGACTCATCGGGGCGGCCCTTAAGCCGCCGAATACACAAAATAGCTAGGAGTTTCCAATGTCTATCGTTTTCTACAACGCGCCCATGTCGAGTGCCTCCCCGGTCCTTTCCGCGCTCGCCGAGCTGCAGGTGCCCCACGACAAAGTCACCTTCGATCTGAAGTCGGGCGACCAGCGCAAGCCCGCATACCTCGAGCTGAACCCGAACGGAAAGGTGCCGCTGCTCGTGGTGGACGGCACTCCGATGTTCGAGGCGCTCGCGATCATGCTCTGGCTCGGCGAGCGCTACGGCGTGGAGAAGAAGCTGTGGCCCGCACCCAGCGACGCCGCTCGACTCGAGGCGTTCTCATGGTGCACCTGGGCCTACGTCACCTACGGTACCGCGGTGGTTCGGCTCCAATTTGCGACCAGCCCGAAAGTCAGCAGCGAGCTCCACAACGCTGCCCAAGCAGCACTCGCCAAGAGCGACCTCGCGGCTCTCTTGGGGATCTTGGAGGCTCGGCTCGCACAGCGCGCCCACATGCTGGGAGAGGCCTTTTCGTTGGTCGACTTGGTCGTCGCCTCGGTCGTTGGCTACAGCCTGTTCATCGGCGCAACACTCGAGGCGCATCCGCGCGTGAAGGCCTGGCTCGAAGGGTTTCAGGCACGGCCCTCCTATCAGCTTGGCATGAAGGGCTAGCCGCTCCCAGCCGAAGCCCAAGGTCGCGTCGCGTGGCGGGTATCACCTGCGTGATCTCGAGACGCCACGCGCTGCTAGCCGGGGGGAGCATGATTTTCCCGTTCGGCGCGCGCGGCGCAAGCGAGCCTGCGAGCCGGCTCCGCGATGCAGATATCGACTGGGATCGAACCCCCGTGCTGAGGGTGCTCGGCCGCATCGCGGGAAACCTGCGGAGCAGCCGCTACACGCACGGACTGTTCGTCAATGAGCGCAGTGGCGTTTACGAGTTCGACTGCTCTGGCATGGTAGATTGGGTGCTGCGTCACAGCGCGCGTGCCGCAGCTCACAGCGTGGCGTGCGCGCCCCGGCAGCGGCCACTCGCTCGGGACTACCAACGGCACTTGGCGCGCGCGCCAAGCGAGCGTGCGCAAGGTGGCTGGCGACGCATCGCGCGCGTCGACCAGGCAGAGGCGGGCGACGTGGTGGCCTGGCTCAAGCCCGACGTCGTGCAGTCCAGCAACACCGGGCACGTCGCGTTCCTGGTATTGCCACCGAGGCCGGTGACCGGGATCGCGAATGCATTTCTGGTTCGCGTCGCAGACTCGACTAGCCTATTGCACGATCAGGATACTCGCGCGGATCGGGGAAACGGCTTCGGCTTCGGCACCATTCTGCTGCTTGCCGACGCAGAAACCGGCGCGCCGAGCGCGTATGGCTGGGTCGGGCTGCGTTGGCGTACGTTCGACACGCAGATCGCACTCGGGCGACCGCTCGGTTGAGCGCGCCAAGCGCGGCGTGCGCTTACGGCTTCTTGAGCGGGCCGTTACACAGCCACTCGCATCCGCACTGTACGAGCTTGTGCCCGGCGTCCGTGCACGCGTCCTGAAAGGCCGCGCTCGACTCGGCGGGCATGCACGATGCGCCAGTCTTCGCGCAGCCCTTGCTGGCGCCGGCCGCATCGTAGAACGTCGCGGCCTTGGCGACGTTTCCCGAGCAGAGGTCGTCGCAGCCGCAACGTAGTACGCGAAAGCCGGCCAAGCGACAGGCGTCGAGGAAGTCGGCGTTGCGCTTGGCGTCGGGGCACTGCTCCGCTGGAAGCTCACAGGCGCGATTGGCGGAAGTCGCGTCGTAGCCGATCAGGGGCTGACCTTCCGCGTGGGTCGAGCCCGACTGCTGCGGGGCCGACTGAGGACCCGCCGCGCACGCAGCAAGAATGAGCGCGCCGAGGGCCAACATCACGAAAGCGGGGAACCGGTTCTTCGCGCCTGCATTCATGCGGGGATCTCATACACTACCCCCGTGCGGATTGCTGCTATCCGGACGACAAGCTCGACTCAACCTCGCCTGGGCTAAGTTCCGGGCTCCAGGTCACAACCTGATTGCGGCCGTTCTTCTTGGCTCGGTAGAGCGCCTGGTCGACGCGCTGCACGAACTGTTGAGCGCTGACCGGGGTTCCCGCGCCGTCGAACGAGGCAATCCCAAAGCTTGCAGTCTTCTGGATCGTCTTGTCGCCGAGTGTGTGCGAAAACGCCGCCACTTGCTGGCGCAAGCGCTCCGCAACCTCGATCGCACCAGGCAGATCCGTCTGGGTCAGCACGATTCCGATTTCTTCGCCGCCGAAACGCGCCACAGAGTCCGTCGAGCGTACGCCGGCGGCGACGATGCGGCTGATGTTCCTCAACACTTCGTCCCCCATCGGGTGCCCGTAGGTGTCGTTGACGTGCTTGAAGTGGTCGACGTCCAACAGAATGACCGCCATCGGCGTCTTGTAGCGCAGCGTGCGTTGCATCTCGCTCACCAGCAGCGTGTCGAAATAGCGGCGATTGAAGAGGCCGGTCAAGCCATCGGTGACGGCGAGCGACTCGAGCCGCATGTTCGCCTGCCTGAGCTCGTCTTGCAAAAGCTTCAAACGCAGATGCACGCGCACGCGCGCCAACAACTCCTTCTCGTTGAAAGGCTTCGTGACATAGTCCGATGCTCCGCGGTCGAGCACCTCCACCTTGCGATTCGAGTCGCCCTCCGCGGTGAGCATGATTACCGGGATATGCGACAGATCGGGGCGCGTCGCGCGCAACGCCAAGAACTTCAGCCCGTCGAACACGGGCATGATCAGATCGCAGAGCACGAGGTCGGGTTGGGTGTCCGCGAGCATCTTGAACGCTTGAAGGCCATCGCCGGCTTCGACGAAGCGCTCGAACTCTGGCAGCTGCTCGAGAGTCAGTCGGATCTGGCTCCGAATCGTCGGGCTGTCATCGACCAACAGGACTAGGGCACCCATCCACCAATCCTATCCAATGAATCGTGCCTTTGGGAGGGTGCTCCCTTGCTAATTTGGGGAGGCTCGGCACGCGCAAAGAAGCCGTATTTCCAGCCTCACACCACCTCGACGTAAATTGTAGCTCGTGGGGCTCAAGTCATTTCACGCTTTGCCGTTAGGCACGTATGGCGCGTTGCCGCGCCCACGATCGCCCGTGCGGTCCATACGGCGGGGCGCCCTCCTCGCCCCAGCTCCTCGATCGCGCCTGCTCAATCTCGCGCGGAGATGAACAAGCGGAGCACGTACCAGAACATCAGCGCCACCGACGCGAATAGTTGGAGCGCCGCGCCCACGTAGCGATCTTCTGGAAAGTGGTGAAGCACGTTGGAGGTGTCGTACAAGATCGCGGCGCCGGCTAGCGTGACCATCGCCACCGAGAAGAACGTCCCGAGCTGGAAACCGAAGATTGCGCCGGCAACGATCAACACCAACGCACCCACGCCGCCCCACAAGATGAGGCCGCGCAGGAACGAGAAGTCTTTGCGGGTGTAGAACGCGATCCCCGTGAGGCCAGCGAAGCCCATGAAGGTCACCAGCGCCGCGCTCGAAATCACGCCGCGCGCGACCGAGTTTGCCACCACCAGCAACGGCACGAAGATGATGGCCTCGGCAAAGACGTAAGCGCCCAGCGCGGCGTACTGCGCGGGAAGCGAGCTCGACGTGTGCGCCACCCGCGTCGCCAGCCAGCTCGTCACCATGAACGCGCCGAGCACCAACAACCAGCTGTGGCCCATCATGGCGCGCGCGATGACCGGCGCAACGCCCGATTGAAACAGCGCGATCTCGATCAGCGCAAAGCCGACGATGGCGACGAACAAGTGATTGTAGGTACGCGTGATGAAACGCGCCCGTGCATCGAGCCGGTCGTTTCCGCGCGCCGAGGAACTGGCGTATCCGCTGATCGGTTGCATCGTGTGCTCCTAGTCGAGGCGGGCGAAAAGCGCGCTCGCGGTTGAATCAATACCCCGTTCGCGAGCGCCGAGCCAGCTCCGCGAAATTCGCAGCGCCAATCGGGGTAGGACTAGGCGGTCCATTCGAGCAACAGATCCGCACACGTGCGGCCGCGGCTCGACAGCCGCACTCGCCCTGCGACCCCCGCGTGCTCGAGCGTGCCTTCGAACACGCCGATGTGGTGGTAATCCAGGAAGTACGGCACATCGTCGAGGCTCAGGCGCATGGCTTGCGGCGCTGATTCCAGCACTAGGCAGCGGCTGGGGCGAATGTTGATCTCGTAGGTCTTGGCAATGGCGGCGACCGCCGCGTGCACGCCTTCCGCGGCGCCCAGCGTAACCTTGCCGAGCGTCGAGGCAGCGAACGCCTTCGGGCCGTTCGCCCCAAGAGCGCGCAACGCTTGGCGCAGTGGGCGATCGGGATAAAACCGCTGCGCCGCGTCCACCAACAACGGTGCGAATTCGCTGACCGGGTAAAAGCTAAAGGGTAAGTAGCGCTCCTTCGCCAAGGGCAGGCTCGTAGCGCGGCGTTTGGCGCCCTCCACGAGTGCAATGAAGAACATCCCCGCGATCATCGCGTCGCGAGGCACGCTCGCGATGACACGCTCGGCGTCGAGTGCTGCACTCCAAGGGGGATCCACGAACGCGCTATGTGCCAAACCCATGCTGTCTTGCCCTGCGCCCAGCCATCCGCCGGGGGATCGACAAGTTTAGCCCGGGCCGATCCGCTCCGGAATGTGGGAGAGTGGCACCCTGGCAAATCCGCTGTCATTTTCGGCGCGTCCGCCGCCGGCGTCGACAGGCGGACTTGCCCCCGCCGTCCCCGAGCCCTACACAATCCGACCGAGGGTTCGAGG
>JAEUAF010000599.1 GCA_019695485.1 Sorangium sp. | reverse complement strand
ATACGAGAGCGCCAGCGTGAGGGTCATGCGATCGCCATCCGCCGTGTAGCGCATCAGCTCTTCGACCGCATGACGCGTGCCCGTCGGCAGATCGTCGAGCGCGCCGATCACGTTCACGCGAATGCCGTTCTGGCGTAGCTCGGCGCGCTCCCGCTTGGCGAAATCCACCAACAGGCGCATCAGCGCCTCGACTTCGGCACGTGGTCGAGCCCAATTCGCTACACTGAACGCGTAGAGCGTGAGGTATTTGATGCCGACGCGCGTCGCGGTCTCGACCGCATCGCGGACGGCGCGCGCCCCTTCGGCATGCCCCTCGACTCGCTCGAGGCCGCGCTGCTTCGCCCAACGTCCATTGCCGTCCATGATGATGGCGATGTGCTGCGGGATGCGCTTCGAGCCGTTGTTACCGTTTTTCACAAGTGAAGCTCCGATTCGATGACGCCGAGTGGCAGCCCCTGTACTCCCATACCGAACGGACCCCAAGTAAGGAGCTTTCGAGGAGACCCGCGAAAAGTGTGTCGAAGCGCCGAATTTGGGGGTCACGGGCCCCACCAAAAACAGGCCGAACGGAATTCACCCATCACCCCGGGGGGAGAGAGAGCTTGAAGCCGACCGCAGGCGGCCCGGCCGCGACCAGTTCGGCATGGCCGCCGTGAGCTTCAGCGACGGCTCGCACGATCGCGAGGCCGAGCCCGGAACCGCCCTTGTCCCCGCGCGTGGTCACGAAGCGACGGAAGACGCGCTCCCGAACGTAGCTCGGAATCTCGCCATCGTTTTCCACGCAGAGCTCGACGCTATCCTTGCGCTCGATGCGCACACGCACTTTGGTGCCAGCGGGGGAGTGCGCCAAAGCATTGTCGACCAAGTTCGAGACCGCGCGCTGCAGCCAGCCTGAGTCCCCGCGCACGCGCGCGTCGCCGTCGACGCGAAACTCGATGCGGGCAGAAGCGTCGCCGAGCGCGTCCAACGTACGCCGCGTGAGCTGACCGAGATCGACACGCTCGAACGCCTCGGCGCCGCGCGCCTCGATTCGCGCTAGGCTGAGTAGCTCGGAGAGCAAGCGTTCGATTCGCGCTGTCGCTTCCCGAATCCGCGCTACGAAGCGCCGCGCCTGCTCGGGCTCCTCGAGCGCGCTATCTTCGAGTACTTCGGCGCTGGCTCGGATCGCCGCGACAGGATTCTTGAGTTCGTGCGATAGATCTGCGGCGAACGTCTCGACGAAGGGCCGCCCCTCGAGCTGACGGCGCATGGAGTCGAGCGAGCGCGACAGGCGCATGACTTCGCGACCGAAGACGGGCGGCGGCGCCGCCGAGCGCTCGCCCATGCTGGCGCGCTCGCTGAACGCCACCAACGCCTCGATCGGCTGCGCGATTTCGCGCCCGATCCAAGCCGCGGCGAGCGCGGCGGCAGCCCCCAGCACCAGGCTTATCACGAGCACGGTCGGCGCCATGTCGGCGAGCAGGTTGCGCATCACCACAGTGGGCTTGACGACACGCACGCTGCCGCGCGAACGCCCTCGCACGTCGATCGGAGCGTCCATCACGACGACGCCGGGCTCGAGCTCAATCGACTGCTGCCTCGGGAACAAGCGCTTGCCGTCGGCGTCGAGCAGCACCATCCGGAGGTCGGCGCCACGCGCGCGCTCGAGCTCGAGGCGCTGGGCGATGCGGTCGAGCGCGATGTCCGTGCGGTCCATCTCCCCGGCCACGATGCCGGCAATGGCCGCGGCCTCGTCGTCGGCCGCTTGTGTCGCGATGCGAACGGCGCGCGCTTCGATGCGATCGATCACCATCAGACCGAGACCGAACGCGAAGGCACCCACGATCACGGCCAGCGCGAGGAAGACCTGCATGCGAATGCTCATGCCGCGCGTGCGCGTGCCGAGCAGCCGCGACACCACGAAGGCCACGAACAGCATCAGGCCGATCGCGGCAACGGCCACTACGACTAGGCGCAGCATGGCGCTATGCCTCGACGCCCTCTGCCACCCGAAACCCGACCCCGCGCACGGTCTCGATCAGGCCTGGATCGGCGCCAGTTTCGGCGACCTTGCGGCGCAGCGCCTTGACGTGGGAATCCACCGTTCGGTCGGTGAGCGCAAAGCCGTCACCCCAGACGCGCTGAATCAGCTCCGCGCGCGTGAACACGCGCCCGGGCGCCTCCAAGAGGCAGGCCAGCACGTCGAACTCGACGCGCGTCAGCTCGAGCTCGTGCGCCTCCAGGAAAGCGCGGCGGGTGCTCGGCTCGACGCGCAGTTTACTCGTCGTGCCGGCGCCGGGCGACTCGGTCTTGGTAACGGCCACGCGTCGCAGCACGGCGCGCACGCGCGCCACCACTTCGCGCGGGGAAAAAGGTTTGGTCACGTAGTCGTCCGCGCCGGACTCGAGCGCGGCGACCCGATCGGCCTCGTCGTCGCGACTCGACAGCACGATGATCGGAGTCGACAGGGACGCTTTGCGCCAGGCCGCGATCAAGTTGAACCCGCTGTCATCAGGGAGCATCAAATCCAAAACCACCAGCGTGGCCTGAGCCATCTCCGCGCGTGCCGCTGCAGCCGTGGACGCCATCGCGACCTCGAAGCCGTCCCTACTGAGCGCATAGGCCACCGACTCGGCAATCGCAGGCTCGTCCTCGACGACTAGGATGCGGGTTCTCATCGTGACAGCCTGGTGGCGGCGTGGACTATAGCGCTCGGCCGCGCCCAGGCGACAACAACGCCCCGCCACCCCGGGGAAGTCGGCGGATGGGTTGCCGACGATGCCGGCAAAAGGGATGATATGCCCACATGAAGACGCTCTTGGTTCTGCGCCATGCGAAAGCCAGTCGCGACGACGATTCCATCACCGACCATGAGCGGCCGCTGACCAAGCGCGGGGCCAAGGCGGCCGAGCGCATGGGCGCGCTCATGAAAGAGAACGCGCTCGTGCCCGACTTGGTCTTGTCGTCGACCGCCGAGCGCGCGCGCTCGACCGCTGAGCTTGCCGCGAAGCACGCGGGGCATCCGGCGGATATCGCGCTGGCCCCGGAGCTCTATTTGGCGGAGCCACCCGCCTATTTTCAAACGCTGCGTCGACTCGGCCGTGACGCGACGCGCGTGCTCGTCGTCGGACACAACCCCGGCATCGAGACCTTGATCTTTCGACTGACAGGCGAAGCCGAGCACATGCCCACCGCGGCGCTGGCGGAATGCGAGCTCCCCATCGAAGCGTGGGATGAGCTCGGGCCAGAGACGCGCGGCACGTTGCGCGGGGTGTGGCGCCCCAAAGGCCTCGACGAGTGAGTCCGCGCCGCGCAAAGCGGCAGGGCAGAAACGGGATACCGAGCCAAAAAAGGGTATGTCGGGAAGGGGCGGCATGGGCGGGCCACGCTGGTCGACAATGGGGGACCTATTAGCTACGGTCTCTTTTGCAATGATGAGATCGGTGTCCACACGAAGTGTTTGGCTGAGCCTCGCACTTTCGGCTCTGCCCGCCTGTTCCTCCTCCGACAAGAGCGCTGCCGCTACCGGAGGCAGCGCCGGCATGACGGCGACGGGCGGCGCTGGTGTGGGTGGAGGCAGCGGCCAAACGCTGGTGTCCGTGCCGAATGACGCGGATGAGTATCCCGTGCCGAAGGCCGAGGGCCTCGCCGCCACCCCGCCGATGGGTTGGAACAGCTGGAACGCCTACTCGACCGCGGTCAGCGCGGACCTCATCATGCGCGCAGCCGATCTCTTCGTGAGCAGCGGGCTCAAAGACGCCGGCTACAACTACGTCAACATCGATGACGGCTGGGCGCTCAAGGCGCGAGTGCCGGCGCCGAGTGGACTCGAAGAAGACTCCACCATCGAGCCCGATCCCGTACGCTTCCCCCCGGGCCCGAACGGCGAGAACGGCATCAGCGTCGTCGCCGACTACGTGCATTCGCTCGGCCTGAAGCTCGGCATCTACTCCGATCGCGGCAGCGCGACCTGCGGCGGGTACGCCGCTTCCGGGGGGCACGAGGTGCAAGACGCCCAGGCTTTCTCCGATTGGGGGGTCGACTATCTGAAGTACGATAGCTGCAACGTCACGAACGATGGTGCTGCCACGCGCGAAGCCCAGTATCGAGCAATGAGCAGCGCCCTGCGCGGCGTGAACCCCGCGCGCCCGCTCGTGTTCAGCCTGTGCAGCTGGCAATTCGATGAGTGGAACGCCGAGGCAGGCGAGCTCTGGCGCACCACGGGTGACATTGCTGCCAGCTTCAACGACGCGACCGTGGTCAACAGCTCGAGCCACACCGTGCTGCAAAACGCGAATAGCAACACGACCTTTGCCGCGTACGCCCGCCCCAACGCTTGGAACGACCCCGACATGCTGGAGGTCGGCAATCTGGGCACGTCTCTGCGCGCGAACACCGAGAGTCGCACGCACTTTAGCCTATGGGCGATGATGGCTGCCCCGCTGATCGCCGGAAACAAGATCGACGGCATGACCGAAGAGACGCGTGCCATTCTCACCAATGGCAACGTGATCGCGGTCGATCAAGACGCGCTCGGATTGCAGGGCGTTCCGGTGCTGTCCACGGATTCTACGAGCGTTTGGGCCAAACCGCTCAACAAGGCGGGGGCGCGCGCGGTACTGCTGATGAACGCGGCCTCGAGTACGCAAACCCTCTCCTTCAAACTCACCGATGTGGGCCTCAGCGCAGGCAAGGCCACACTCCGCGACTTGTGGGACGCGGCCGGCACCGACAAGGACATGACCGACGAGTTCTCGGTCGAAGTGCCCGCGCACGGCTCGATGATGTACGAAGTCGACGGACAGGAGCCGGGGATCCCGATGGGCACGGCTTTCCTGAGTGATTTGCCCTGGACCTACGCCGCCAATGCCGTGGGTCCGGTGGAACGCGACAGGAGCAACGGCGGCCGCCTCGCAGGCGACGGCAAACCGCTCACCCTTCGCGGAACCGCCTATCCAAAGGGACTCGGCATTTCCGCGGGCTCTAAAGTAATTTTTCGACTCGCCAAGAAGTGCAGCAAGTTCAGCGCGCTGGTCGGCGTCGATGACGAGACCAAGGGCGCCGGGTCGGTGCAATTCCAGGTGCTTGCGGACGGCGAGCGACTCTATCCGAGCGCTGAGCTGGCGACCCTGACAGGCACTGACGCGCCACAAGCTGTGGAGGTCGACCTGACCGGCAAGCAACGATTGACGTTACTCGTCACGAACGCCGGCGACGGCGCGGCGAGTGACCGCGCCGACTGGGCGGACGCGAAGATCACCTGTTCGCCCTGAGGCGAAGACGCGCGGCGGCGCTTGTCGGGCGACAGTCGGCCCGCTAAGCTTGGCGACCATGAATCGCTTCGCCGTTTCGTCTGCGCTCGTCTGGTGTCTGCTCGCCACATCGATTTCCGCCTGTTCGAGCGACAGCAAGTCGTCGGCCGGCACCGGTGGTCAAGGCGGTCAAGGCGCACAAGGCGGTCAAGGCGGAGCGACCGGCGACGTCTCGCCCCACACGCTGAGCTACGACGACCCGAACATTCAGTACTCGGGGCGGATCCTGTTCAGCGCGGGGAAAGCGCCGCGCTTCTCGGCGCCGGGGGTGAACCTCACAGTGCGGTTCAAAGGCGTCGGCGCATCGATGATCGTGGTGGATTCGGCACCGAGCAACTCCGCGAACTACTTCGAAGTCGTGGTCGACGGCGACTACGACCACGGCACCAAGCAAAAGCCGGACGACAGCGGCATCGTACCCTTGGTGCAGGACCTCCCTTATGGGGAACACGTGCTCAATATCGTCAAGCGCACCGAGGCGAGCACGGGCTCCGTGGACTTCCGGAGCATCACTGTGTTGGGCGAGCCGCTCGCGCCGCCCGAGAAACCAGCACACAAGATCGAGATCATCGGCGACTCGATCAGTGTCGGCTCGGGCAACGAGGCCGCCGATGGTTCAGCGGACTGCATGATGGACTACGGGCGGCCATTTTCGAACGCGAGCAAGGCGTACGGGCCACGCATCGCGCGCACGCTCGGCGCCGAGTATCACGTCACTGCCGTTTCGGGGATTGGCGCGCTGCGCAATTACCAATGCGGGGATGCAAACGTCGCGCCGGATCCGAACGCGATGCCCCAGGTGTACGATCGCACACTGATCGAGCGCGCGGACTCGCCCAAGTGGGACACGTCGCTATTCGTGCCCGACGCCGTGCTGATGATGATCGGCACGAACGACTTCTCTCCGGACAGCTGTAATAAACCAGCGCTCAACGAAACCGTCGATCCCACGAACTACGCCGCCTTCATCCAAGTGCTGGGAGACTTCGTGACCAAACTCGAGGGTTACTACCCCGATGCCGAAATCTTTCTCACCTCGAGTCCAATGCTGCACGACGGCTGGCCTGACGCGACTTACACTTCGGACACCAGCCAGCGCGCAGCCATCAGCAGCGTGGCTGAGAACGTGAACACGGCGCAGGGCAACGACAAGGTTCACGTGATCCTCGCTGCCTACGACAAGACGCGCTACGCAGGGCGCGGCTGCGGCACCCACCCGAATGCCTACGAACACGGCATTATCGCAGGGCTCGACGCGAGCAAGCCGAGCGATCCGCTGCCGCCCGCGCTGATCTTGAACCCGATGAAGGCGGTCCTCGGCTGGTAGCCTTTTCCGACAGCCGAACAGCGCTCACCGCCGGATCTCATTTCTTGTCGTAGGGGGCAGTTTCGGGATGTTTCTGCGTGCTGCGGCAGCGAAATCGCCCTGAAGTGCTGGCAGCGAGTCGCCCTGAACTTCGAAATCGCTTAGGCGCTTGGTCGTACATCGTCATACGCATCCGCCACGCACCCACGTGAGCGCCGGAGCCAGGGGGGTCCAGAGACTTGGCGAGGGCGGCATATTGCGGTATGGACCCGCTTTAAATAGCGTCCCCCTGAGAGCCCGGCGTGGTGCCAGCTCAGGACCTGCGGAGGCTGACCGGAGGCATTTCGATGACCAGCACTTTCAAGTTCTTAGGCTTCGGCGCAAGCTTCGCTTTGGCGACCCTGCTTGCCGGTTGTTCCACGGGCAGCGACAACTCTGCCGACACGGGCGGCACGAGCAGCACCGGTGGCTCGAGCACGGGTGGCGCGAGCAACAAGGGCGGCTCCACGAGCACTGGCGGCGCATCCGGGGCCACGAAGCTCTGGGGCTTCGACAGCGATTTCGATGCCTTCGCGCTGAGCGACGTCGCCAACGGCACCATGCAATACATCAACCTGGGCGACGCGGCCCACAAGGCAACAGCCAAGCCAACACTCGCTTTCGCGGCTGACAAGGACTTCGGCGGCGTAGCGACTTCGGGCTCGATGAAAGTCACGGCTGACTTCAGCTTCTGGAACCAGTCGATCGGCGTGGAAATCAAGGCGCCCTCCACAGCCGGCGGCGTCCCCATCGACTTCACGAACATGACTCTGTCCGCGCAGATCTCCTTGGCCGAGGGCTTGTCTCCCTTCACCACGGGTGACGCACCCGGCGGCGTGGTGTTCTACATGAAGAGCGGCAGCAGCTACGCCTGGGGCCAAGCTCCGTGGACGAATCTCACCACCTACGGTGGTTGGACCAAGGTGAAGTTCAACACGGCAAATCCGGACTCGGGCTCCGCGGCGGAGTTCGACCCCTCCAACGTCGTGCAGATCGGCTTCCAGTTCAGCTCCGGCGGCGGCGGCACGCATTGCACGGACTCCTCCAGTACGACCTTCACGGGCATGCCCTCGAGCACCTGCCCTGCCTGG
>JAEUAF010000453.1 GCA_019695485.1 Sorangium sp. | reverse complement strand
CGCGGGGTCAAGCTGGCCGACGAGCGAACGCTGAAGATCCGACCGGCTTGCGAAGACCACAGAGCCTTGGACAAAGCGAGCAGAACTTAGTTAGAGTCTCTGCCATGTTGGGAGCCAAGAGAGCGATTCGAGTTCGGGTGATCGGTATGGCCGCATTGGCCGTGTGTTGCCTGGCGGGGTGCGAACCGCCGACCTCGTTCAAGGGCGAGGCTCAGTTTCCGGGCGGCGCGCGTGGTTGCTTCCAGCGCTGCGCTCAGGAAAATCTGGAGATGGCGTCGTTCGTCTACGTCGGTGAGTTCTCGACGGCCTGCGCGTGCAGACCGAAGGTCGCAGCGTCCGTGGCCCCCACAGCGCCCACAGCGCCCACAGCGCCCACAGCGCCTGCTGCAGCGAATGAAGAAGGCAGCGAGGGTCCGGTGCTTGCCGCTGCCGCCGGCGTCGAGATGCAAAGGCGCCGTTTGGAAGAGGAGCAGCGGCGTCAAACGCAAACCAAGCTGCAGCTCGCCCATTGAGGCAGCGGGTGCTCCGCACCCTCGGCTCTCAGCGACTCGGCCTCGCCCAGCGCGAAAGCTCACTCGCTATTGAGCCGCGAAAACGAATGGTACATTGACGGTCGTCGCTTCCTTACAAGCAGGGAAGTGCCACGTGCGTCTGTTGGACTCAATGCCCACGTAGCGTTTGGCGCCTCGAACCAAACTTGCTTTTGATGGTCACGCGACACGTCAAAGGCCGTCAAAGCCTTCGGCGTCGCAGTGCGGCGGCCGTCGCGCTTTCAATTCGGTTCCGTGGAAAGTGCCGCCGAAGGCTTTGACGGCCTCTGACGGGCTTTGTGACCATCAAACCAACCGATCCAACGCCGCGTGTCGACGGAGCCACCTAGCAGCGGCGACGAGTCGTCGGGTCGTCGGGGAGCACCTTCGGAGCTCGACACGACCGCCCCGCGTTTCGCGGCTCAGGCGCGCGATTCCTGCGCAGGGCGGGCCCATTCTCGCACTCAGTGCATGGCTTACTCTCGCGCGAGGCGTGCGCTGAAGTGGCGCGGAGCTTGCAGCCAACGTGTTGCGCTCGTCAGTGTTCTCGTGGTCCCCGCTCTCGGAGACGGCGTTCAAGCGAAGAAGGAGAGGTCACCATGGCCCAAACCGCGGCTTGGGTGCGGCAGGCACGCAATTGCGCGACGTGGATGGTCTGTCTGCTCGGCGCCGGCCTCAGCGCCTGTGGCGCCCGTCCCGAGGGAGATGAGCCGGTCGGCTTTGTCAGCGAAGAGCTCTGCCGAGCCGTGAGTCTGGTGTCTGATGCTCCCGGCGACCGCGCCGTTCGCGGAACAGTCGTGACGTGGACCGCGTCGGCGAGCTGCCGGCACAAGCACCGCGAGTTCGAGTTTTGGATTCGGGCCTCCCATCAGCCGTGGAAGTTGGTTCAGCCCTACACGGCTGCTAACAGTTTCCTCTGGGACAGCGCTCGATTCGAGGCTGGAACGTACGAGTGGCAAGTGCGAGCACGTGAAGCAGGCGCCAGGCACGCCTCTGGCGCCGTCGCAACGCGCTCGTTCACCCTGAGTCAGGTCGAGACTTGTCGGAGGTTATTCAGCACGGCGTCACCCGCCGGCCAGACGTCGGTGGGCGAGCACGTGCGGCTCCAGGGCTCGGCGGACTGCGCGCCCTCGACTCCGAGCCTAGAGTTTTGGCATCGGGCTGCTGCGAGTTGGTGGTGGGAGCGTCTGCAGCGTTACTCGGCGGCTGCAACCTACGATTGGGACACCAGTGGAGCATCGGCAGGGACGCACTTCTTCCAGCTCTGGGCGCGCGCCGAAGGCTCCGCTGCCGCTTACGATGTTCGCACGGAATTCAGCTACGAGCTCCAAACGCCTTGTCTCACGCTCGACGCTCGCTTCGAGCCCCCGGAGTCCGCATCCAGTGGGGACCAGATCAGTCTGACGGCTCAGGCAAGCTGCGGGGGGACACCCGAGTATCAAGTTCGACTGCTTCCCGTCGGGGGTGTGTGGTCGGTGGTCAGAGACTGGTCGCCAGACGGCGCGTTTTCGTGGGATACCAGTGGCGCGGGCGCGGGCGACTACGAATTCGAGATTCGCGCTCGCAATCAGGGCGCCACCCGCGCCTACGAAGCGTCCCTGTTCAGTTCGTATCGTTTGAACGAGCCGGCCTGTAGCGACGGGAGCCTCGTGGCGGCGCCGACGAGTCCGTCGCTTGTCGGAACTCTCGTCGAGTTCGCAGCGGCGGCCAACTGCCGCTCGCCGAACTATGAGTTTCTCCTGCGGCCGCCCGGCGGCTCTTGGGCGGTAGTTCAGGGCTTCGGCCCGTCGAATACGTTTGCCTGGGATACGACCGCTCAAGGCGCGGGTACCTACGGCTTCGAAATGCGGGTCCGCGCGAACGGGGCGTCCGACGCTTATCAGTCGCGCGCCGCTCTGGACTACGAACTCTATCTCCCCGCTCCCGCTTGTGGGGACGGGCATCTCGACCCCGGCGAGAGCTGCGATGGCGCGAACCTCGGCGGGGCCACGTGCGCGGACCTCACTGCCGGCGCACGCATCTTTAGCAGCCCCGCGTGTACTGCGGCCTGTACGCTCGACAGTGGTACCTGCCTCGCTCCGCCGGGATGTTTGAAGGAAAGCTACGTGATTCCGATCGCTATCAACACCCGCTACGGAAGCCAATGCGGGAACTTTGCTACCGACCGAGTGGGAACCGCTGGGGTCTCGCTCTCCTACGCAATGCCGCAGGGCTGGTTGGTGAACGTGAGTGGAGTCGACCAGGCCGGTCCCTACGCGCTCCTCGACTCTTCACCGCTGTTCGACGCGCATACGCCGGACTACAGTGTCCATGTTCCATTCATCGGGTTTCATGCTGATTGTGAGACCGGCAGCGTATCGATCAACGGGGTCTGGGGCACGAGCCCGGACGATTGTTGGATAATTCATTTCCAAGGCCAGCTGCCCGCGTGTTCTGGGCTTTCCACGACGCTGGTGCCGGCGGCCGGTAGCAGCGTCGGAACGCACGTGACGTTGACCGCGCAAGCGAGCTGCATTGGGACACCCGAATACGAAGTGGTTGCTCACGCGCCTGACGGAACCGCCAGCGTTCTACGGCCGTTCGGCACCGCCTCGACCTTCGACTGGGATACGCTCGGCGCGAAGGCCGGCGACTACCAGATCGAAGTCCGCGCCCGCGCCCAGGGCACGCTCGACACCACGTCTAACGTCGTGCCCTATCGCTTGAGCGCTGGACCTTGCGTCGCGGCCACGCTCAGCGCCGCCCCCTTGGCGTCCGCGCAGATCGGGACCCGGGTCGAACTCAGCGCGAGCGCCCGCTGCGCTCAAGCAAGCTACCAGTTCTTGGTGCTTCCACCCAACGGCGACTGGCAAGTCGTGCGGGACTGGAGCTCTGATGGCCTCTTCGCCTGGGATACGACGAGCTACGCTGCCGGCGTTTACAGTTTCGAACTGCGCGCCCGCACGAGCGACGCCGCCGTCGAGTACGAGACGCTGGCGCTTCTTGGCTACGAACTCGTTGACCCAACCGCGGGCTGCGGCGACGCACGCCTCGACCCAGGGGAAGACTGCGACGGCTCGGTGCCGGCCGGCGCCAACTGCGAATCTGCGACCGGCGGCAGCCGCGCGTTCGGGGTGATCGCATGCACGGGAACGTGCCGCTTCGACACCAGCGCCTGCTTAGCCCTGCCGGGCTGCATGCAAGCCCACAGCGAAGTCCCCGTTACCATTCAGAACGTGATATTCGGCAGCCATTGCCAAGTAGGTACGCGTATCAATTCGGCCGGGCTCGCGCAGGTCGACCTGACGCATGACCTCGCCGGCTGGTGGGTCACACTCGGCGGCATCGACGCCGCGGGTACCTATCCACTCGTGGCCACGGCGGACGGCTTCGGCCTCGGAGGTTCCGCCCCCGCATCGATATCGCTCTCGTTCCAGGTCAGGTGCGCGCCTCCGCCCGACTCCGGGGGCTCACTCTTACTCCAGAGCGTCTACTTCCCCCCGCCCTGCGCAAACTACACACGCTTGACGAGCGGTTCCATCGCCTACTGAGAAACTCTAGTCTTCACGACGCTAGGCGCGCGGCGACCACACCGGCATCGACGAGCTCTCGTGCCCGTCGAAGTCGCGACTTCACCGTGCCGAGTGGGAGCTCCAGCGAACGGGCGATTTCCCGGGCGGTCCGCCCATGCATCGCGAACAGAACGAACACGCGGTGAAGCTCAGGCGTAAGTTGAGCCACGATCCGTTCGACCACGGTGAGAACCTGCTTGAGGTGCAGGAGCTCGTCGGGCTCAGCAGCGGGAGCTTCGCCGCGGGTCAGCATGCCGCTCTCGGCGATCCCTGCGTCCGCGGAGACTTCTCTGCGCCGCCGATAGGTTCGGCGCTGGTGGCTCGCTTCGCGCACGGCGATCCCGCGCAAAAAGGAGCGCTCGCAGTGCACCTCGCGCTCTTGTAGCTTGCGCCACGCGGTGAGGAGCACTCGCTGAGTCACGTCGTCTTCGTCGCCGAGCCGCACTCCCAGTCGGCGGACTAGGCGGCGCAATGCAGACCCGTTCGCTAGCGCCATCCGCTGCATTCTAGAACGCTCCATTTTCATGTCGGTTGCCACGCAACGCAAGTCCCGCACCACGCGCGACGTCCAACCAAACCTGCGAAAGGGCCACGCGCCGCCTGGCTTTCGTTCGCGCCCCCGGGGGGCTGTCTCATGAGCGTCCCATGGGTCGCTTCCGGACTCTAAGAACCCGTCACCAACAATTGCGTGGAGCTGTCTCGTTGGGCGTTGCAAGTGATCCCGAACTCGCTTCGCGGGCACTCAGACGATTGGAGTCGCGATACGACTCCAATCAGTCCGACCAAGGAGAGACGTGATGAGAATTCATAGTAACATTTACAGCCTGCTATTTACCCTGTTGGCAGCCGCATGCAGTGCCTCCAACGAGCGCGAGACGAGCGAAGCTCAGGCACCGTTGGCAGAAGTCCAACGCGACGACGGGATGAGCATCTCCTTTCGCGAAGCGGAACCTGGGGAAGTGACCGTCACCGGCTCGGGACCGTATGGCGCATTGTCACCCGCCGAAATCTTCCCGAATCTTGGGCAAATGAACGCCACCGAGCTCTACACTGCCCTTGCAAAGGGAGCCCCTCCACCCGCAGCGCTGGTGGCGGCGCAGGCGCGCGTCGACCAACTCGCTGACGTGCACCCGGAGGCGAGCCTGGGGTCAAAAACACAGGATGCCGCGCGACAGGACCTCCGCCCGCTCCACAGCCAAGGGAGTGTTGGCGTCGCGCAGTCCGCGATCTCGGCGGCCGATTTCCAGACAATCTATTGCAACCCCGCGTCCACGTATCCCATCTACGACTGCAAGACGGATCGCACTGGCAACACCGGCTGGATCGACGACCAAGACGCGAGTCTGATGCAGATCACCGGCAGTCCCTACCGCGGCTCGATCAAGCTAGAGCTCCAGTACGGCAACATTTGGGGCTGGCACGACGATGGCGACGTGACCGCTGCCCAAGACGAGGTCTGGTTCGTCCTCGGCTACGGCTCCAAGAAGGAGCGCCGCGCCCGGGTCTATGACGCCACGGGCGACGGCTATCATCGCGAAGTGCACGGAAACATTTGAGCGCGAGTCCACTTGGTTGCGCTCGGCCGCGTCCGCCGCCGTCCTCGTCGGCCGAGCGCTTCTATCAATTGCAAATATACGAATTATGCGCGGGCCGAAGCCGCCCTCGGTCGTCTGTCCGTCGAAAGCGAGGCTAGCGTTCTCCAGCACAGACGACGGTGATGTCGTCGAGTGCGAGGACCGTGGCTCGGGCGAATAACTCCACGGCTTTGCGGTTGTCGGTGGATCCGGCCGGTGTCGCCGCGGCCTGCTTGAGGGTCGCGTAGTAGGCCCGACTGGACTCTTGGAGCTCAGTTGGGGCAGCCGGGATGTTCCATAATTGAGGAGACGGCGGATCGCGCTGGGCGCTCGCGAGCCTGGCCGGATCACTTGCGGCCTTCATGGTGGCCTGACCGTGGGAAGCGACCGCGTCAAT
>JAEUAF010000412.1 GCA_019695485.1 Sorangium sp. | reverse complement strand
ATCGATCCCGCGTTTCGGGTCGGCGGCGGCTATGGCGCCGGCACGGTCAATGAGCCCCTCCCGTACGGAAAAATCAAGGCGCACGGGTCCCTCCTCACTGCGTCCCTCCTGATCGGCGTCACTGGCTGGTTGCTCTAGCGCCAACACTTGAGGGCGAACAAAGGCTCAGAACCGACTCACCGCTGAAACGCGAACGTCGCCGACACCTCGGGTCGCCGGGCGTCTTTGAATAAACACATATCGAAGCGCAGGCGGATTGCGTGACATTTCGCTCGCAGGGTAGCGAAGGGATCGCTACGCTTGGACGGTCGGCTCGAAACCTGGTCGATCGGAACTCGACGGGCCATTGAGTCCGACCCCTGGCGCAGGTGACAAGACCCAACGCCCAACGACTTGCAGACCTACACATCCTAGTAGCAGAGGACGTTGAAGCGGTACGCCGCACCATCGAACGCGGTCTGTCGCGCGCAGGCGCGCGTGTCACGAGCCGTGAAGACGGGCAAGCCGCGCTCGAGCTCATTCTTACGGGCGTTCAGGCGGACTTGCTGCTGACGGATTTGGTCATGCCGCGAATGGGCGGTGCCGAGCTCGCCCGCGAAGTGAGCAAGCTTCGCCCCGAGCTGCCGGTCGCCTTCATGACGGGCTACGCGGATACGGACGCATTGCGCGAGCTCGAACTCGCCGATCCCCAGCACCGCCGACCGATCCTGAACAAGCCGTTTACGATCGACGACCTGGTGAGCGCCGTGACGCGGGCACTCGCGGCGAACAGTTCCGGGTAACGCGCGCGCCTAAAACAGAATGAGCTCGCCCTCTTCAACGGGGACGATCGTCTCATCGACGACGAACTGCGTATCGGGCGCCAGGGTCGCATCGAGCCAGCACCAGAACTCTCCACTTTGCCCTCCCCATCGAAGGCAAACACCTTTGGGCGAAAGTGGCGACTCCTCACTCTCGACAAAGACCTGCGGCACCAAGAGCTCGAACGAGACTGCGAAGGGGCGCACCTTGTTCTTCAAACGGCCGAGCAATTGGTTGGCGAGCTCCCCGCTCCAGTCGGGCAACAAATGCTCCGAGACAGAGCCCCTGCCGGAAGCAGCACAGAGCGTCGCTTGGCTCAGCGTGCGGCTGACGCGAAGCCAAATGGTGCCGTGGAGCTGCTCACCCGTGAACTGGATACGCGCGGCCCAGCCGTCGAACGCACGCTTGTCGACCTCGGGCACTAACGGCGTGACCGACGCGGCGTAGCCTTCGAGCAACTCGCGCGCGCAGGCAGCGAACATCTCGTTTAGGGCCTCACGCCGAGCACTGAGGCGAGTGGACGAACGCTCCGTCCCGGACTCCCCGGGAGGTGTCGAAACCAGCACCTCGGACCTCTGGCCGTCGACCATTCGTTCTACAACGACCTCGGTGTGACCGGAGTTTAGTTCCGGCCTTGCGAGCTTGGCCGGCCGCTCGCGGTAGGCCGCGGGGAGAGCTGTTGGCGCACGCAGGAAAATCGGCGAAAGTGGCAGCATGCGTGGCGTTCGGAGCTCACTTTTCGCCCTGTGCTCGTGGGCCTGCTCGCTGCCCCAACCTGGGACAGCCCCCGTCGCCTCGCCGGCGACGACGCCACCCGAGCTTAAAGCGGAGTCCGCCGACTCAGCGAGCGGGGGCGGAGCCGACGGCGCGCAGGCGACCGCGTTGGTCGAGACGCCGCCCACATCGGCGGAAGAATGCTCCCGGCAATGCGCCGGGGAATTTGGCCCACACGGGCTGGCGCAGGCGGTCTACTGTTTGTGTCGAACCGCGGATAAAGGCCGCGACTGTCGCGATGCTGCGGACTGCGCCGGGCAATGTATTCTCGAGCCAATCCGCCGTGAGGTTTCGGAGCCCGGGCCTCCCGAGCGCGGCTACTTCGTGGGGCGCTGCTCCGAGTTCGTGAAAACCTTCGGCTGCTTTCGGATGCTCGCCCGCGGCCAACGACAAATGGGAGCCGTTGCGCTCGACGAACCGCCTCCAGAGATTTGCCTCGACTAGCCGTGACCAAGACTTCCGCCCAAATACTCGGAGCACTGGCAGCCTTTGGTTTCATGGGATGGCTCGCCTGGGCACGCCTCGGCCCCAAGCCGTGCCCTGGTGGAGTGTTCATCGAGTTCCAGCCACCGCTCACCGAGCCCGGCCCTTACGTTTTCAAGCTCTCGCTCGATGAGGCACTCAAGCCCTGCGAGTTCGAGGTTTCGCTGCCCGTGCCTGCGCGGGTGGACACCAGTCGCTGCACCATGGCCGTCGAATTGAAGACGCAAAGCCGCGGCAAGCACCAAAGCATCGTCGGACTCACCTTCGCGGCCGCACCCAAACGCTTCGGGCTCGCCATCAAGAGCGGCAACGAGACGGTCTACGACGCACATATCGCGCCGCATTACTCGCCCTATCCGATTCGGCGCGACGAGAATCGGCGCTTTTGTGGGGACCAAGCTCTGGTCAAGCCGGCCTGCGTCCGCGAAAGTTCGCAGTGCCTCCCGTTTCGTGCGAGCTGCTCAGGGCCCGAAGGTTGCGAAAAACCGAAGGCGTGCTGCGCGAATCCCGACTTCGGGAGGGAATTCGGGTCCGCCGCTGCCACGGAGTGTTCGTCCAAGAACTACTGCCTCGAGCGCTATGGGCGCATCGCCTGTCACCTCGACTCCGACTGTCCGGCTGACTCTCAATGCGTGGATGATCCCGCGGGATCGGACTTCAAACCCACGTTGCGACTGTGCGCACCGCGGCCGGCGGCACACTGAGCGGAAAGCTTTGCGCTCAGTGAAACCGGAGCTCGACCTGAGCGATCGTCGGCAAAAGCGCGCGGCGCCCGGCTCGTTTTCGGCGAGGCACTGGGATAGTCTGCGCGCGGAGACGGACCCGCAAATGACCAAAGAATCAACGCTTTTCGTAGTGGCGCTCGCGCTGAGTGGCTGTGTATTCAACAGCGTCGCCAAGCTCGAGTCTAAGGCCGAGAACGTGACCATCGTGCACGACACGGACAAACCCGTGGATTGCAAACCTCTCGGCAAGATCACCGGCACGTCACACGCCGACGACGAGAAGTCCGCGCGGAAAGGTGCGGAGAACGATTTCCGCAATCAGGCTGCCGCGCTCAAAGGCAACTTCGCGCTCGTGGAGAACACGCGCGGCGGACCGATCGGCACCACCAGCCAACGCGAAGTGGTCATCAACGGCCGAGCCCTCCACTGCAACACCCTCGAGATGCAGCAAGAGGACGAGAAGAAGCGAGAGCAAGCGCAGAAGGACAAAGAGGAGCGCGAGATCAAGGAGCAAGCCGAAAAAGAGCGCAAGGCAGAGGAAGCCAAAGAGAAGAAGGAACGCGAGGAAGAGGAGCGCAAGGAAAAGGAGCGCGAGAAGAAGGACAAGAAGGACTAAGCGTCCTCGCGCACTACCCTGCCCCCTGCCATCACCCAGCTCACCGGGTTACCCCCGAACTCATAGGCCAGCAGGCGTTCGTCCGTGTGGCGCAGCAAGAGCAAATCTGCGCGCGCCCCGGCACGGACGACGCCGCGATCGGTGAGGCCTAGCAGGAGCGCTGGGTTCTTGGTCGTCGCGGTGATGGCTTCGTCTATCCGAACGCCGGAGTGGCGCACGGCGAGGGCAATCACGAATGGCATCGAGGAGGTCGGCGCTGAACCTGGGTTACAGTTGCTGGCCAAGACCAGCTTGCCACCTGCATCGAGAAAGCCGCGAACATTCGCGTAGCAGCCGTCGAGGTGAAAGGCGCTGGCCGGCAGAATCACCCCGAAGGTTGCGCTCCTCGCCAGCTGTTCGAGCTCCGAAGCCGAGCTCCGCTCCAAGTGGTCGACGCTCCGAAAGCCGAGCGACAGCGCCAAGCCGAGGGCGCCCTGTCGCTCGAATTGATCGGCGTGAATGCGCAGCGGATGACCTAGCTCGCGGGCACGCTCGAACAAGCGCCGACAATCGGCGAGCGACCAAGCGCCTTGCTCGCAGTAGGCGTCGATTGCGATGCGTGGCAACTCGGCGTGAACGGCCGGCAGCGTCTCGCGAAGCGTGCGCTCCACGAACGCGGGTTCGTCCGGGTCAATCGCGTGACCGAGCAGCGCCGTCGCGACCACCGTTCCCGGGAATGCCTCTCCGCAGCGCTGAATCACGCGCAGCATTTTGAGTTCGTTTTCGGTGTCGAGGCCGTAGCCGGATTTGACTTCGACGCTGGTGGTGCCCTCGGCGAGCATCACTCTGAGTCGCGCCGTCAGGTTTGCGACAAGCTCCGCTTCCGACGCCTCGCGCACGGCGCGCACCGTCGAGAAGATGCCGCCACCCATGCGCGCGATATCCGGGTACGAAACGCCGCGCAGAGTGAGCTCGAGAGCGTGCAGTCGATCCTGAGCCCACAGCGCATGCGTATGGGCAGCGACGAAGCCGGGCATCAGCACGCGCCCCCCCGCGTCGACGAGGCTCTCACCGGCTTCGCTCGCGAGCGCCTCGCCCACGGCCACGATCTCGGCATCGCGCGTGCGCACATCCAGGCGCGCTGGCGGCGAGCCGTCCCCGGCCACGACACGTGCCCCGCGGATCAAAAAGCCGCTCAAGGGCGCCTCGCAAACCCCGAGAGATACGCGAGGAAGAGCTGCGCCGCGATGCGCGCGCTCCGCCCGCTGCTGTCCTGCTCGGGGCAGAGCTCCATCAAGTCGAAGTGGCGAACCGCGCTCGTGGCGCCTGCCGCTGCGGCCAGCGCTGTCACGACGTGCACGTCGAGCCCGGCTGGATTCAGCGCGCTCACGCCGGGCATGGCGGCAGCGTCGATGGCGTCCAAATCGATGCTCACGAAGCTAGTCCCACTCGCAACGATGCGCCCGAGACAAGCCTCGACGGACACCTCGCGGCGCGCGACCTGTTCGGCGGTGATGAGCTCGGCCCCGAGCGACTCGAGCCACACGCAATCTGCTTCGTCATTCACGAAGCGACCCAGCCCGAACTCGACGAAGCGCGTCGGCGCGAGGCACTCTTCCTCGATGAGGCGCCGAAAAGCCATGCCAGAGCCGACACGCTTCCGCACATCGAGATGTGCGTCGACGTTGAGTCCGCCCAAGCTAGCACCTGACAGCCGTGACAGCGCTCGAATGCTCGGCAAGCTGAGATCGTGGCCACCGCCCACGCAGGCAGGCACCAAGCCGAGCTCATGGAGAGCGGTCAGCGCCGCTTCGACGCGCGCGTGCGTCTCGAAGAGCGCCGCCTCGTCATTCCCTTCTGCGGGTTCGACGTCGCCCGCGTCGAACACACGAAGCTCGATGACACTGCGCGTGGCGGCGTCGTAGGGCGTTCCGAAGCCGGCCAAGGCCGCGCGAAAAGCATGCGGCCCGAGCGCGGCACCGGGCCGACCGCCATTTAGCCGAACGCCGGTGTCGTCAGGCAAGCCGATCAGGGCTACGCGAGCGAAACGCGCCCGCTCGAGCTCGAACAGGGCCGACGCGCGATCGTCGCGGCGCGTCGGCCAAACGCCTGGCCGCGTGTGCGGGATGCGCGTCATCGCGGGGCCATGGGGATTGCGAGTCCATGCTGAGCCGCGGCCGCGCTGGCTTCGGCGTAGCCGGCGTCCGCATGACGCAAGACGCCAAGCGCCGGATCGTTGGTGAGCACGCGCAGCAGGCGGCCGGCGGCCTCAGGGGTTCCGTCCGCAACGATGACCTGTCCGGCGTGCTGTGAGTATCCAATGCCGACTCCGCCGCCATGGTGCAGGCTCACCCAAGACGCTCCGCTCGCGGTCGCGACCAGAGCGTTCAACAGCGGCCAGTCGCTGACGGCGTCCGTGCCGTCGAGCATGCCCTCGGTCTCTCGATAAGGAGACGCGACCGAGCCGCAATCCAGGTGATCTCGACCGATGACGATCGGGGCTCGCAGCGCCCCGCGCCGCACCAAATCGTTGAACAAGAGCCCCGCGCGCTGGCGTTGACCGAGGCCGAGCCAGCAAATCCGCGCCGGCAGGCCCTGGTGCTGAATGCGCTCCCCCGCCAGCGAAAGCCAGCGCGCGAGCCCAGTGTCTTCGGGAAACAGGCGAATGAGCTCGCGGTCCATGAGCTCGATGTCGCGCACGTCGCCGGAGAGCGCGACGAAGCGGAATGGGCCACGCCCCAAGCAAAACTGGGGCCGAATGTAGGCCGGAACGAAGCCGGGAAACTCGAACGCCTCGGCAAACCCTCGCTGCTCGGCGCGCGCACGCAGGTTGTTTCCGTAGTCGAACACCACGGCGCCACGGCGCTTGAGTTCCACCAGCTTTTGCACGTGCTGGACCATCGTGTCGAGGCTCTGCTCCGCATAGCTCTTGGCGTCGCTATCTCGAAGCCGTGCCGCTGACTCAACTGAATGGCCTGCCGGAACATAGCTCAGGATGTCGTGGGCGGGCGTCTGGTCCGTCACGATGTCGGGCAACACGCCGCGATCGAGCAAGCGCTGCAGGAGCGTGAGTGCGTCCACCGCGACGCCAATCGAAACAGCGACGCCGGCAGCACGCTCGGACAGCGCACGGTCGATCGCAGCGTCGAGGCCGGCGGCGATCTCGTCGAGGTAGCCCGAGGCGCGGCGCCGTTCGAGCCGGCTCGCATCGACATCCGCAATCAGACACACAGCCTCGTTCATCGTAGCGGCAAGCGGCTGCGCCCCGCCCATGCCGCCGGCACCGGCCGTCACCAAAAGTCGACCGCGAAGGCTGCCACGGAAGTGCTGGCGAGCACATTCCGCGAAGGTTTCGTAGGTTCCTTGCACGATGCCCTGCGTCCCGATGTAAATCCAGGACCCGGCCGTCATCTGACCGAACATGATGAGTCCGCGCCGCGCGAGATCATCGAAGTGCTCGTCGGTGGCCCAATGAGGCACCAAGTTGCTATTGGCGATCAGCACGCGCGGAGCGTCATCGTGTGTGCGCAGCACCCCGACCGGCTTTCCCGATTGGACCAGCAGCGTTTGATCGGATTCGAGCGCGACGAGCTCGCGCACGATGGCATCGAACGCCGCCCACGAGCGCGCGGCCTGCCCGCGACCACCGTACACTACGAGGTGATTCGGATCTTCCGCCACCTCAGGGTCCAGATTGTTCATGAGCATGCGCAAGGCCGCCTCGGCCTGCCAGGTTTTGCAGGTCCGAACGGAACCGCGAGCCGCACGTACGGGCCGCGCGCCAACCGAGGAGGAACTCAGAATGCTGACCATGGGGACCCTTCTTCGAAAGCAGAACTTAGCGTTTCGCTCGAGTCGCGGCCATCGTTCAGGCGGAGTAGCCGACGGGCCAAGGTAGGCGGCTGTGGTCTGCCGGCGCGCCGAGCCGCGCTTCCTAGAAGAGCGTTCCTGTGCGGGTCGGCGCGGTCGGGTAACGCACTTCGCGAATGGCAAGCAGTGCGACAGCCAAGGCGGGCAGCGATACGCTGATCGCGCCAAACTTCGAGGTGAGTGCGCCGCCGAGTGTTGCGCTCAGCAGAAATGCGCCGAGCGCCGTGCCGAGCACACGCAAGCGGACCTGAGACTTGGATGGTCGCTCGGAGACGCGACCAGGAACCTTCATCCGCGGGAGCAGCAGCTCGACGAGCTCGACGATGAACTGCGTCAAGTTGCCAGTCATCACCGTGGTCGGACAAGAGCTCGTCAGCGCGTGGCGCATCACCACGTTTTGGAGCCCCATCGCCGCCACCACGCTGCAGCGCTTCAACGACTCGTTGAACGGACTCTCAGCGCGAACCAGCCACGGCAGCAGCCCGCCTGTCGCGCTGAAAAGCAGCAACAAGAGGGCCATCAGCCCGAACAGGGCGGCCAATGGTGACCTTCCCCGTTGCCGAAACGCTCGCGAGACTAGAGCGCCCACCACGACCGCACCCAGGAAGACCGCGATCACGGATAGACGCGACGCCTCCACCGCGCCACTGGCCGCCGACATGCCCGCCGCTGCACCCACCAACTCCCCCGTGATGTGCGCTGGAAACAAGCCCGCCAAGGTGACGAATCCCGCCGCATCCACGAAGCCCGCAACCCCACTCAAGACGGCCATGCGCACGCGACTTGGCGTGACGACTTGGGTGCGGGGGCGCGCCGCGGGAGCCCGCGAAACCAATAGAGGAACCAGGCTCTCGGTGATCTCCGAAAGTCCCTGCATGCCCTCCGGGGCCCTTCGCCTCAGTTCTCGGTTCATGAAAAAGCGAGCAGAACGCCCTGCCCGCATAGAGCCTAAAACGGCTACCGGCGCCGGAACGTAAGCATGGAGGGTGAACGGCTGAAAAAGTGTCGCCTTGAGCCGCAAGCGCCCGACCTTTTGGTACTTTCTTTGCAATCCGCGCGGGTTCGCGGCGCCGGCGCGCGCTTTCGAATTGCCTCAGCGCTTTCAACCCTGAAAGCAGCCTTCGGCAATCAGCGCTGAGATTGCCGCGATGTCGGGCGCAGGGGGCCGGTCTGCCGCGCGCCGGGACACAACGCGACGCACGCTCTCGTACGCGCGCTCGACACCCGGCCCCGAACGCAACGGCCGTTGATACTCGAGCGCCTCCGCGGAACACAAGAGTTCGATCGCTACCACAGCTCTCGTAAGCTCCAAGGCTCGTCGCGCCTTGGCTGCAGAGCGAGCGCCGAACGAGTTATAGTCTTCCATGCCGGCGCTGGTCGGAAGATTCATGGCGCTCGACGGCAGCGTAAGACCCACGATCTCGTTGCAGCACGCCGCCGCGACGTACTGCGTGATCATCAGGCCCGAGTGCAAGCCGGGCGACGGCGACAAGTGCGGATTCAGCGGATTTTCGGCATCGGAAGCGGCAAGTATGTAGTACACGCGCCGCTCCGCGATCCCCGCCACATGGGCGAGTCCGATCACGGCGCTGTCCAGCGCGACCGCGAGCGGCATGCCGTGGAAATTGCCAGCAGAAATGATCGATCGTCCGGAGTCCGCCTCGAACACCAGCGGATTGTCGGTCACGGCACCGAACTCTCGCTCAACCACGCCTCGCGCAAAGCCCAATACATCGAGAGCCGCGCCGACCACCTGAGGCACGCAGCGCAACGAATACGGGTCTTGCACGCGAGGATCATCGTGGAGGTGACTGGGAACGATCTGGCTGCCTTTGATCAGCGCGGAAATGCGTTGCGCGACCTCGAGCTGCCCGAGCTGACCGCGAACTTGGTGCACGCGCGGGTCCAAAAATGCATCGCTCCCACGACAAGCATCGATCGACATCGCGGCGGCGCACAGCGCGGCTGCGATCAGTCGCTCGGCGTCCGCAAAAAACAGCGCCGCTTGAGCCGCCATCAGGTGTGTCCCGTTCACCAGCGCGAGCCCTTCCTTTGCCCCGAGTTCGAGCGGCTGAAGCCCGAGGCGCGACAATGCTTCGGCGCCGCTCACGCGCTCGCCCGCGATCAGTGCCTCGCCTTCGCCGATCAAGACCAGCGCGGCGTGCGCAAGGGGTGCCAAGTCGCCCGACGCACCGACGGACCCGAGGGCGGGGACGATCGGTGTCACGTCGCCGTTCAGCAATGCGACGATGCGCTCGGCCACGAGCGGGCGCACGCCAGAAAAACCACGCGCGAGCGAGGCCACCAGCAATAGCAGCATGGCGCGCACGACCTCGACGGCGAGCGGCTCGCCCACGCCCGCGGCGTGAGACAAGATCAGGTTTCTCTGCACGTCTCGCAACATGTCGCCGTCGAGCCGCTTCTGTGCCAGCGACCCGAATCCGGTGTTGACGCCATAGATTACCTCGCCGCGCTGGATGGCATCTGCTAACCGCTGCTGCGAACGCTCCAAGTTCTCGAGCGCCTCCGCACTCAATCGCACGGCCCAGCCCCCACGCGCGACAGCCTCAATCTCGAGGGTTCGCAGCGCCTGCCCAGTGAGCAACAGCTCTCGCGGTTCACTATTCATCAAAGCGCCCCTTTAGCGCGAGGCTCAGCCGCGCGGCTCGTAGCAGGGAACGACGGCGGCACTGTCGTCGTCTTGAAGCGTCAGAACCGCTGACCTGCATCCACCAACAAAGAACACAGGGCCTCACTTGAAACCAGGCCCTGCTGCTCGGGCCCACCGTCGCCACCGCCAGTGGTGCGGCGCACATCGCCCCACACGCGCGCGAGCTCACCCCTTCAGCCGTAGCCCCGCACGGCCGTCCAGAGAGTCATCGTGGTCAACTGGGCAGCTATCCACACCGGGCGCCTCCTCGAAATCCGCGTGAATCGCGGCTTTCAGCGGGTAGCGGACGTGGACGAGCTCTTCGAATCAATCGGCGCGGCCATGGCCACGCTCGCGCCGGACCAACGGGCGGTCACCGTGGTCGATTGGCGCAACTGTCCGTTGATGGCGAGCGATGCCGCCGAACGTGCACTGGCTCGGATGTCGGCGAACAATCCCCGGGTGCAGCGCAGCGGAGCCATTGCCTCGCACGGCTCCGAGGTTGCCGTGCTGCAGTTCCTGCGATTGGTGCGTCGGAGCGGACACCAGGAGCGGCGCCTCTTTTTCGAGACCGACGCGCTCTTCGCCTGGCTATCAGAGGTACTCACCGAGCAGGAAATTCGGAGACTCGCGCAGTTTCTCTCGGAGCCCCGTGAAGCCGTTGCGGCGGTCGGCGGTCGCGTCGGCGGCTAAGTCGATCTAACCCGACCGGTCGGGTGACGAGCCGAGCGGTCGCTCGGCGCGCCCGCGCGCTCAGTCGGTAAGAGGGCTGGTTACGCTGACACGCGTGTCGCTCTGTTTCGGTGTCTGCGCGCGCTCGCGAGGCTGACTGGGTTGTCCCAAAACCTCGACGAAATCGCGGCCAAGCGGGATTCCGTACTGGTCCGCGACCTCGACGCGAATGACCCACGGGCCGCTCCCAATCGCGGGCGGGACGACGGCATGCAGCTCATCGCCTTCGCGACGCCACTCGACGTTGAGGTGCTCCACGCCCAGCGAGACGTTCGGCACGACATTGAGAAATGCGGGCACCGGGCCGCCCGCGCGGGTCCGCAAACGCACCGAAAGCTCGATCCGATCTCGCGGCCAGACGGCCTTCTTCGGACCCGCGAAGACTTGCGCATAAACGTCGCGCGGCTCGAGCCGCGCAATCACGTTCTCTTGCGAATTCGGAAACCGAAAGCTTACGACGGTGCGCTCATTACGATAGAGCCCCACCTGTTCGCTGGCGGGTAGGTAGCGACCGGCACCGACGTAGGTCATCTCCAGGCCGTCGGTGTGCGAAAAGCGAACCTTCTGCCCGCCCGTGAGGAAGATGCCGCCATTCTCCACGTACGCGCCCTTCGGTAGGTCGATACCAATCACTCGCAGCGCGCGCGGCTCGGACCAATGCCCAACGAAGCCATGCGCGTCAATCGCGCGTACGACCAGCTGATAGTCCCCTGGCTCGAAGCGGCCGAGGGCCCCCGTCAGGTGCGTCGCGTCGGTTGTGCGAGTCGCGAGCACTCGCTCGCCTTCGCGCAATTCCAGCTGATAGCCGCGCGCTCCGACGACCGCTTGCCAGCCGAACCCCTCGAGCTCGGGCGCCTCACCGGCTGCGAACCACATGCGCCTGCTCGAGGCCAACGCCGGGCTAGGCAACAGCGTTTCGTCCGCGCCCATCGGATGTTCGGCGTCGATGTGCGAGAGATGATTGACCTCGATCGTCGTCCAGCGATTATCGATGTAACTTCGCACGCTACCG
The DNA here is from genome assembly GCA_019695485.1 of Sorangium sp. Lineage (GTDB taxonomy): Bacteria > Myxococcota_A > Polyangia > Polyangiales > Polyangiaceae > PMG-095. The sequence goes on along the minus strand of JAEUAF010000412.1, from coordinate 37,868 downwards.
GATTCGTTCACGACGAATAGATCGCTGGCTTCAGCGAGAACACTGGCCCGCCCGTTCAGCACGAAGACAGAGCCTCTCTCGGTCGAGATGAGCAAGGCGTTCTTTGGCTTCGCGGGGACGTCCAAGTCGAGCCGCCCGCGGGTCAGGGACACGGACCAGGTTGGGGTCTTACCGCTGCGATCGAGATCGAGGCGCTGCGGTTGGCCAAAGACGCGAACCGCGCCCCCCGCTGACAAGCGCAGGTGAGCGCCGCTCGGCAGAGCGAGCTCCGCTCCCTCCGGGCCAGCCGTAAACAGCCCTCCAACACTGCTGCCCGCTCCGCTCACGACCTTCGCCGTGGCCGGCGCGTCGGCGAGAGCGAGGCCGGAACTCAGCGCACTCAGCGCACCCCAGACCACCAGCGACGCGGCGCGGACGCGGAACTTCATGACGGGAGGAACGGTCAAGCTTTTGACGCATGAAGTGCTCGACAAAAAATGAGTGGTTCGTCCTGCCCCACCCGTCGCTGAGGTAATCCACGTGTCACCCGTTGGTATGACAGCCGGACCGGTCTCACGGCGAACAGGCGCCAAGCGCGATCACGAGCTTGTCCTTGGTCTCGTCGACGTGCAGGGGGACGTCACCGTCTGGCAAAGGCACGGGCGAATCCAGCTTGATGCGACGCAGATCTGCACCCGTGACCCGCGCAACCGCCTCTTGCCAAGGGATCCCCGGAGCTGGGTAGTAGGTGAGACACTTCGGTGCATTCGCTGAATTTGCGGCCTCGTACCCGAAGACGATACGCTCAGCTCCATACTCGACACGCAGCGTGGGCGGCGCGTCCGTCGCGTCGACGCGGAAACCCTGCGCTTTGTAGTATTCGCGCACCTTGGCCCAGGGCATTCGAATCGGTTGTGGCCCGATGCAGCGCACCTGCTTGTCGCTGTCCTCCGCTTTGTAGGCCATTCCGCGCGGACAGCTCGGATCGCCGTGCTTGATGAGCTCCTCGGTCTCTGCGGCCGAAGGCTTGGCGCGGCGCTGGCGACCACTGCGCTGGTTTAGCACCTCGAGGTGGGACGCGAGTTCACTCCGCGCCTTGCTAAGCTCCTCGCTTTCACTCGTACGACCCGCGGCGCGGCAAGCCGAGAGCGCAGCATCGACGGCAGCCAGGCTTTCTTTGACCCCGCTCGCCGTCGAACCGGAGCTCTTCACGATGCCCTGCGCCTTGGCGAGCTCGGCTTGGCAAGCGATGGTCGCCTCGTCCTTGCACGCGACGCCGAACAGAAGCAAACAGCACGCGGCGAGCGCGGGCGCTGTGGGCGACCGACGGCTCGGGAGGGATACACGCATCCGGGGTCCCACACCGACTCCGAGTAACTGCGGATTCATGCGAACGACGGCTATCATCTCCCAACGCACGCTGCCAAGCGCTTCCAAATTCGGGCGTGGTTTTGGGAACGTTCGCACTTCGGCCCGCATCGACCCACAAAGATCGTCAGAGCCAGCATGAATCTGGGCGCGACCCGCCACGTATAAGAAAGAGAGGAATCGGTCGCGCGAACCGTGCCAATGAAACTTGCGAGGATGCCGGAGGGGCCCGCCAGCGGCGAACGCTTTCGAGCCGTAGATTTGCTTGGCGAATCCGCGGAGAAGCTGCAACGCTCGACGGAGGCTGAGTCTGACTGGGGCCAACAACTGCCGATCGCCGTGGCAAAGCGCCAGCATCCACAAGTACAGCGACCCGCGACAAATCCGCTCAGCGGGGCGCACGCGAAAGTGTCGCCAGCGCTCGAGGATTTTCTGGAGCCGGATCCAGAGTTCGTCGCCAGCCTCGACGAAAGCTCCTCATCGCGAGCCGAACGGCTCGCAGCCACGCTGCGCGAGCGCGATCGGACGATCGCTGAACTCGAACGTCGCGTCAGCGCGCTCGAAGCGGAGCTCGCCGCAGCACGCAGCGTTGCAACGCCGTCCCCCGCTCCCGCAGCCGAACTGCAGGCTACGGCAACGCCGTCCCCCGTTGCCAGCGTAGTGCCTAACGCCGAAACGGCGCTCGCAGGCTCGACGGCGCAAGCGGGGCTCGCCCCCTTGCGATCGGAGGTCTCGGCTCTCTCTCGAGAGTTCGCGGCCCCGATTCCGCCGGAATCCGTGGCGCCAAGGGAGAGCGAGCAAGTCGGTGCAGGGTATCCGGTGCTGTCGAACATCGCGGTCGCTCTCAGCGCTAGCTCGCTCCCGCCGCGGAGCGCGGACAGCACCCCCCCGTCGCAGCGACGCGCGCAGCGCAAGGTCTGCGCGCTCGAACTCGAGTTCACGGAGGAAACGCATTTCTATGCGGGGCTAACGCAGGACATCTCCGAGGGCGGGGTGTTCATCGCCACCTATCACCTGTTTCCCGTAGGAACGCGCTTGGAGCTTTCGTTTCAATTGCCGGACGGCACGCTCATCAAGACCTGCGGCCGCGTTCGCTGGTTGCGCGGGGATGCGGCACAGGGGGAACGACCGGGAATGGGCGTCGCATTCGGCGACTTGGCGGAGGACGCGCTGAGCGCGATCGCACGCTACTGCCAAGAGCGACCGCCTCTCTACATGGAGATCTAAGAACGACGCTTCAGCGCGGCACGTCGACGCAGCAGCCGGTGAGGCAATAGCCGCTCGTTCCGCAGCCGTTGCTCGAATCGCACGCCGTAACGCCCGCGGGACAAGCGGGCATCGAACCGGACTGACACGAGGACGCGACGCCGCCACCGCCAACGCAGCGCTCGCACGGATCGCAACGGTTGAAGCAGGAGGGCACGGGCGTGCACGGCGGACACGACAAGGCGTCCCCGAGATGCGCGGCGTCGCAGCGCGGCGTAACGTCACTGCCAATCCACACGAAGCGTCCGCTCCGCGCGGGCAGCTCGCAACAGCCAAAACAATCACAGCCGTTCGGCGTCAACGGGAGACACACGTCCTCGCATACTTGCGGCTGCACAGTGAGCAAGTCCTGACACGAACTGCCTTGGCTCAGCGTGGCGGAATCATAGGCGCACTTGGCATCCCCGCTGGGTGGGAAGTTCGGGGCGACAGAGAGTGGGTCGCAAGTGGAGGTCCAGTCACAGCGGTCGTTGCCCGGGCCAGCATCGTTGTCGAAGTAGCAATCCTGGTGACACGCGGCGCTGTTTTGACCGTGCAACCCTGCGTAGTACGCATCTTCCGCGTCGTCACACGGCCCCAAACACTCGCCGTCGAGTTCGTCAATCGCTCCATCGCCGTCGTTGTCGAGGCAATCGCCGCACGCGTAGAGCTTGCCGCCGCACGTCTTCTGCGTGCAGGCGGCCGCGCCGGCCGCTGCGCTCCCGGCCATCGAACTTCCGGCGCTGCCGGCTGCCGCCGCCCCGCCCGCACCGCCATTGGCGGTGCCTCCAGCGTGGGAGAGTGCAAGGTCCGAACCCACTGCGACCTGCTCGGAACAGCCCGCGCCCGCCCCGACCCATAAAAGGAGCAGAGCCCGCGCACGGCCGCACTTCACGGAGCGCGCCCTGTCTCGACCGCGCGTCGATGCGCGGAGTCCGGGTAGCTCGTCGAAAAAGACCGAGCGCGCTCGCTCGCTTCCGTGGTGCGACCGAGCCGGCGCAACGCCTCGATGGCGATCACTTCGCGCTCTTGCCCCAACACGCCATTCGGAAACTTGAGCTGATATTGACGTGTGAGTGCCAGCGCGCGTGCCGGGTCGGAATTCAGCGCGCGCCGCGCTTGCTCGAGAAGCGCGGCTTCGCTGACCGAGCCCGGTTGCGGCACGCGATTGCCCCGCGAGGTCGCCGCCGAAGAGGCCGTTTCAGGTGGCGCCAACGACGGCTCGGGCAACACCTCGGGAGTAGTCTCAACGGGTTGGGCGCTTGGCGCGGGCGGAGCGTTCTCCGAGAACGGAGCCGTCGCTGCCGCGCTTGGAGACAGTGCGTGCGCGCTCGACACGGAGGGCACCGCGCTCGGCGTCGAGACCGTGGCCGAACGCAGCGCGACGCTGAGCGCGACACCCAAGCCGACCAGCGCGCCGAGCTTGAACCCGACGCGAGGCACCTTCAGAAACCGTCGCAGGTCCCCCCCGGCACCACCCGCCGGCGCGAGCACTGGCCCGAGCCGCGCTTGCAATGCACGCAATTGGGCGCCACTCGGCAGGTCCGCTTCGCCCGCACGGAACAACGCAGACAGCTCGGGGGACTCGGCGTCGCCCGCGCTCAGCCGTGGCGGATCAGGAGCGGTTGTCATGGGCGACCGGACCCGGCCGCACTCACGGCGTCCTTGAGTAATTGCCGGGCTGAGTAGAGCCGCGAATAGGCAGTTTGCAAGGGGCAGCCGAGCATGTCTGCGACCTCTTTCATGGTAAACCCTTCGAGCTCGTAGAGCACGAGCACCTCGCGCTTGTCCGCCTCGAGTAGGGCGAGCAGCTTGCCGAGCAGCTGCCGAGACTCCCCCTCCGGCGTCCGGTCGTCCCGACGCTCGACCAGTTCGGAGACATCTGCGACCGCCCGCTCACGCCGGATGTAGCCACGGCGGCGGTAGTCCGACGCAACGCGCAACGCGATCCCATAGAGCCAGGTGCGAGGCGACGAACGGCCCTGGAATTCTGACAGCTTTCGGTGCGCCACGAGGAAGACCTCTTGGCAAATGTCCTCAATGTCCGCGTCGGCGACCCCGAGATGGCGTAGCGCACGCCAAATGTAGCGCGCATGTTCATCGAAGAGCTGACGGAGATCGAGCGAGCCATGGGAGGATGTCACGCGCGGTCACCTATCTTCAGGGCTCTTCTGGAGCCGCGATACAGCGCGTGACTGGTGAGTGGCAAGCATGGCCGCAGATTTCCGATCAAATCCGCCCCGCCAAGCCGATTCTGACGATGCCCGCCGTCCGGCTGCTTTCTGCCACGCCTTGCGTGCCGTTCGCCTCGATGACCACGAATTGGAGACGATTGAGCAGGGCTTCGCCCCCAGCACCCAGGGCGATCCCAAGGTACCGTCCGAGCGGAATCAGCGCGTCGGCGCCCGCGGCGAGCGAGAGCACAACACGGCTATCGTCCCGGTTCTCTACGAATCCAAAACCGGAAGACCGAACGCGCGCAAGGCGTTGTCCCGCACACAACGACACCCCAAGCACCGGCCGAGTGAACACTTTCGCGCAGACATCGAGCCCCAAGCGCTGGAGGGAGACACGCACCCCAGCGGCGCGCCCGTCGAGTGAGCTCTCCTTCGGCAGCGAAAAATCCCCTACCACCCGGAAGAGTGGACCCCGGGGTGGAGTAAAGCCCGCCATGAGCTCGGGACCGAACGCCAGTTCCGGGAGCAAGCCGTAGCCCGCGAAAACGCCCACAGCGGCGTCGATTTGCCAAGGTTCTCGGGGCGCCAGCGTCTCCGCCGGGATCTCGAGCGGCGTCGCGCGAGGACTCGCCGTTGGGGGCGCGTTGGGTCGAGACGTCGGCTCGGCCGCATTCGAAGCCGCGGCTCTGCTCGGTGCGCTCGGTTTCGCGAGCTCTGAAGGGCGCTCGGGCGGCGTGTCGACCAACAGGGACACGATCAGCGCGAGGGAATCGTCGAGCGCCGAACAGTGGCGAGCCCGCGTCGTGAGCTCGCGCTCGCCGAGCTGACCCAGCGCATCGGCGAGCGAAATCTCCGCCACCCAGGCCTCGGCGCGGCGCAGCAACCGCACAGTAAGGCGAAGCTCCGCCTTCGCCTCGGGATAGAAGACCTTGCGATGCAGACGCCGTTCGACGCTCGAGACCAGGTGCGCCGCGTCGATACACTGGCCAGCGTCAGCGCCACGCTCGAGCGCGAGCTCCGCGGGGGCGTGTGGCGCCGCCGCAGCGGGCGCGGCCACGAGCAGCAGCCCGAGCGCGTGGCGTAGGGGGAACCGGGCGTTCACGACGCGTGACTTTAGTATCGGAGGTGCCTGCGGCGCCTCGGTTTTTCGCTCGCCGCGGAAAGCGCGGCCTTTGCGTAGGGCAATTTCGCGACCGAAAAGATTCTGAGCCGCCGTTCAGAAAACCGGCTGTGTCGTTGCCACCTACCCTGGCGATGCTCCCCTCACCTCTGCAGAAGGCGCGGCTTGCCCCGGCGGCCGCACTGGGCTTTGTCCTGAGCCTCGGGCTCTTCAATGTGGGCTGCGGAGGCAGCTCCACTAGTAGTACGGACTCAAGCGGCGGCGCAGGGTCCAGCGTGGTGAGCTTTGGCGGGAAGCTTTCCAGCCAGGGCGGCTCCGCGGCAACCACTGGCAGCGCCCAAGGAGGCTCTGTCGCAACCGCAACGAGCTCGGGAGGCGCTAGCGCTGCGAGCTCCGGAGGCGCCAGCGCTGCGAGCTCGCAGTGCAATAACGGTATCGACGACGATGGGGACGGTCTGATCGACGGCTTCGACCCAGAGTGCACCGGCCCGCTCGACAACGACGAAAGCTCGTATGCGACCGGCATTCCCGGAGACAATCGCGATCCCAAGTGGCAAGACTGCTTCTTCGATGGCAATTCAGGCGCGGGTGATGACGGCTGTCGCTACAGCACGGATTGTCTCACCGGCAAATTGCCGAGTACGGATCCGGCGTGTTCCGTCACCGCCGCGTGCATCAAATTCTGCAGCCCGCTGACCCAGAACGGCTGCGACTGCTTCGGGTGTTGCTCGGTCGCACTGAGCGACGGCAGCTCGGTGGACGTCTTGGCGAGCGCGACCTGTTCACTCGCCAACGTTGGCGACACCAAAGCCTGCCCGCGCTGTCAGAAGAGCGTCCAGTGCGGCAACGATTGCGGCGAGTGTGAACTCTGTGCGGGAAAAACTGCCGCAGACCTGCCGGCGAGCTGCACACCTGCCACCCCGCCCGACGGTACGCCGCCGCCCCCGGCTTACACCTGCGACGCCGGAGAGACCGTCTGCGGGCCGGACTTGCCCGCCTGCCCGATTGACCAATTTTGCTCACTCGGCTGCTGCATCGTCGCGATCCGCTGAGCCGGAGACAACGGGGCGCACGCCTCGTTTTCCTCGGGCTCAGGCTAGACTGAGGCATGAGCGAGGTCAGCGCAGGACTGCTGCTTTACCGGGCCGCCGCGTCCGGACTCGAGGTCTTTTTGGCGCACCCTGGCGGCCCCTTCTTCGCAAAGCGAGACAGCGGCGCCTGGACTATCCCGAAGGGTGCGCCCAATCCGGGCGAGGCGTTGATCGACGCCGCGATCCGGGAGTTCGCAGAAGAGGTTGGAGTCGCGATCGGCCCGCCTCTGCTCGAGCTCGGTCACATTCGACAAAAAAGTGGCAAGGTCGTGCACGCGTGGGCGAGCGATAGCAGCTTGCCTGCTGACTTCCGTTTGAAGAGCAACGAGTTTGAAATCGAATGGCCGCGAGGCTCAGGCAAGCTTCGCCGTTTTCCAGAGATCGATCGCGCCGAGTTTTTTCCGCTGCACGCGGCGGAGCAAAAGCTCATGTTGGCGCAGCTGCCGTTTTTGGAACGCCTGAGCGCGTTGCTCGGGAAAGCCGCGGGATAGCCGGCTCACGACTCGAGTGCGTCGAGCGCGGCGCGAAAGTCGTCCAGCAGATCTCGGTAGTGTTCGACGCCCACTGAAACCCTGACCAGACCTGGGCCGATGCCCGAGGCTCGCAGCTCCTCGGGAGAGAGCTCGGAGTGCGTCGTAGACGCGGGGTGACAGGCGAGCGTCTCGACGCCACCGAGGCTCACTGCGTTGCGGGCAATCGTCAGTCGACGCAGAAAGTCGAATGCCGCAGGCTTGCCGCCCTTCAATTCGAAGGCGAAGATCGAGCCGGGCGCCGTGCATTGGGCGTCCCGAATACGGATCTGCTCAGGGTCTTCGAGCAGCGTCGGATAAAAAAACTGCTCGATTTGGGCGTGCCCCGCCAACGACTCGGCAATGCGCTGCGCGTTCTTGCTCTGACGCACCATTCGAAGATCCACCGTCGGTAACCGGCTATCCAAGATCCAACATTCGTCAGGTTGCAGAATATTGCCGAGCACGGCGCGCGTCCCGCGCAACGAGGCGAGCAACTCGGCGTCCCGACCCAGCACCACTCCGCCCAGCATGTCACTGTGCCCGGCCAGAAATTTCGTCGCCGAGTACAGCACCAGATCGACCCCGAATTCCAGCGGGTGCTGGAAGGACGGCCCCAAGAACGTGTTGTCGACCGCGAGCAGCGGACGTTCCGCGCGCGCCGCAACCGCTCGCGCACAGGCCGCGATATCGCACATAGCAAGCGTCGGGTTCGCTGGCGTCTCCAAGAACACCAGGCCAAGCTCCGGCGTGTCGCGAATCGTCTGAATGAGCTCGTCGGTGGCGTGCGCGGGCACGCCGATCCCTTTGATGCCGAGCGGCTCGAGCAGCTGATGAATGAGGTGCTGCGTCCCGCCGTAGACGGGTGTCGAATAAATGAAGTGCGAGCCCGGCGCACAAAACGTCAGAAATGTCGTGGAAATCGCGGCCATCCCTGAATTGAAAACTGCGGCCGAGGTCGCCCCCGGCTCGAGCGGAACGATCTGATCTTCCAAGATCTCGGCGTTCGGATGGGACAGCCGCGAATAGATCAAGTCGACGCTTTCGCCAGCGTCCGGGCGAGCCCTGCCGAGTGCCACCGAGAAGGCTCGTTCGGCCGCTTCCGGGCTCGAGAAGACGTAGGTCGACGAGCGAAACACGGCAGGCCGCGCGGACCCGACGCTGAGCCTCGGGTCGAAGCCCCGCGTGAGCACGGCCGTCGGCGGACGAACGACGTACGGTGGCTTGCTGTCGCGTTTGCCCATCGGCACATCATAGGTCAAGGAAGCGCTCGGCGTCCGCACCACGCGTGAGCGAACCTGGCGAGAAAACGATGTCGTCAAACACCTACAATTCACGCAAACGGAGCGCTGTCCCGGCCGGCTACTCAGGCACGCCGCTCGCTAAGAAGCTCGGAATCCGCGAGGGCGCGCGAGTCGGCTTGGTGGGCGCGCCGAGCGACTTCGAGGCGCTCTGTGCCCCGTTGCCGGCGGGAGCGGAGCTCGTCTCATCCCAGCGACGAGCGTGTGAGCTCTGGATTTGGTTTCCGAGCAACCGGCGTGAGCTCGTGCGGGACATGGAGCGTCGCGTCCAAAAACTCGGGGCGCTCGGCCTTTGGATCTGCTGGCCGAAGAAGGCGTCAGGCATCGAGACGGATCTCAGTGAAGCCGAGATCCGCGCGTCCGGGCTTGCCCGCGGCCTGGTCGACCACAAAGTGTGCGCGATCGACTCGGTCTTCTCCGGGCTCAAGTTCGCGCGCCGGAAGGGCTGAGCCCCGACAATTACCGACCGGCCACCCGACACCGTGCCTTCAGTCCAAGGTTTCACGGCGATACGGGCGGGCCGCGTCGCACGTTTTTCGCGAAAATCCTCGTAGTTCTAGGCGCTGGCGCGGCTCGCCGAGTGGCCCCGGTTGATCCGCGCGGACGGCTGAGGGAAAAACGAAGGAACTCTTTCGAAGGCGACCCCCGGACTCCCGCTGCCATGGCGTTTCTGTTCCAGCGTCGAACGCAACGCACGCTCTTGGTCGAGCCGGAGCTGATCATCGGGCGTTCCCCCAACTGCGGCTTGCAGATCCAAGAGCCGTACGTCTCGGCGCAGCACGCGGCGTTGCGCTGGGGCAGCACGCGCTGGGAGCTCAAAGACCTCGGCAGCCGAAACGGCACGTTCCTGAACGGGGCCCGGCTCGAAGTGGGCAAGGCGTACGTCGTGGCGCAGGGCGCAGAGCTGACCTTCGGAAGCGAGGCGGAGCTCTGGGTGCTCCAGGATGACCTGCCGCCCCCGGCCATGGCCATCCCGCTCGACGGCGGCGACCCGCTCACCCCGGAAAACGACGTGATTGGTTTGCCCACGAGCGCCAATCCTCAGGCCAGCATCTTCCGCGACGTCGACGGATTATGGAAGCTCGAGACGATCGACGGTGACCGCATCGTGCTCGACCCCAGCAAGCTATTTCAAGTGGCCGGACGGCCCTGGCGCTTCGCGAGCCCCGATATTCTGGGCCCAACGTCGACTTCTCTGTCTTCGTCCACGCAGACGCCGGTCTCCTTGCATTTCACGGTCTCGCGTGACGAAGAGCACGTGGAGCTGCGCGCACAACAGGGAGAAATCGTAGTCGACCTCGGCAGTCGCTCGCATAACTACTTGCTGTTGACCTTGGCTCGCGCGCGGCGCGACGACGAGAAGAACGGCTTTCCGGACGCCTCCTGCGGCTGGATCCACCAGGAAGACTTGCTCACGTTGCTGCACATCACTTCTACGCAGCTCAATATCGACGTCTTTCGCATTCGCCAACACTTCGCGCGAGCCGGTCTGCCAGGCGTCGTCAACGTCATCGAGCGTCGTCCCCGTAGCAAGCAACTACGACTCGGATTTGCGACGTTCGACATTCGGATCGTGTGACGCTGGGCGCGCGCGCTTCAGCGCACGCCAGCGCTCAGTCAGTCACCCTGGCGGGTTCCGCTCGAGGCCCGTCGGAGCGCGCGTTGCGAGCGCGAAATAGCGGCCGAATTTCCCTGTAATCCGCTGTAATCGACAGTGAGCGGGGCCTCGTTCAGAGTGCCTGAAGACGTGGAGGTCCGGTGCGCTCTCGGTCGCGCGCGGAACATCCTTGGGGGTCTAGATTTATCCGATTTGGAGGACACTCATGGTCGACGAACTGACCCAGGGATTCGGAGAGCTCGAACGCTTCAAAGCAGTCAGGGCGGACGCGGAGTCGCGCGAGCGCATCGACCTCGGCGGCCTGTGGCGCGAGCTCACGAACGCGACGCTAGTCGTGCGCGACTGCTTCTTCACTCAGCGAGACTGCCTGATCGCGGTCGAGGCGAAGGCCCCAGAGCGACGCACCGACCGCCGTTTGCTGCCGAAGAAGCTGCGCGTCTTGGAGCGAGTCTTGTTGCGTGGGGGACAGAAGGCGGTAGCCGCGGAGCTCGGGCTGGCGCCGTCAACCGTCGCCATCATTGCGGGCGGCTGCTTGCGTGCGATGGGCATGGACTGCGGCGCCTCGCGAGCGCCACTCCCCTTGTGGCTCTCCGTGCATGCGCTGCACCGCAACACGCCGTACCATGAGGCACGCTTCAGCCGCGTGACCCACGGCGAGCAGAGCTACACGATTTTGGGCGTCCCGCGCCCGGAATTGCGACTCGAAAGCCTCGTCTCGCGCGCCGAAGCGGACGTCATCAAGCTGCTCATCGAAGGCCTCTCACACGCCGAAATGGCCAAGCTTCGCCACACGTCGGTGCGTACGGTGGCAAATCAGCTCGCCGCGGCGTTCCATAAGCTCGGGGTGTCGGGCCGCTCGGAGCTGTTGTGCGGTCTGATCGCTACCCAGTCGGACCTCGCCGCGCGACCGCGCTTTGCTCCGGTCGTCGCGGAACGCGAAGCGTCGCTCACGCGCCTGCGAGCCGCGAACCAGCCAGCCATCGCTGGCGTCGTCAACGGCTAGCGCGCCCACGCAGCAATGCGGCGCCCTCGTCGTGTGAAGCCGCACGGCCCTCCGCCGGAAGCCGCCAAGCCGCAGCGAGCGCTGCTTGGCGGCTAACCACGAGCTCTGACCCCATAGGCGGTCAGCCCTCGAGGGTTGCCTCCACCCGCAGGCCGTCGGCAAGCTCTGCGATGGGGAGCAAGTTTCCGCTGACGACTTTGCCGCCAAGGCGCAGGCTCTTCACGCCGCGGCACTTGGCGTTGGGGTTCCGGATCGAGATCTTCAGCGTCTTGCCGCGAAAGACGCGCTCGATTTCGAAGCCGGGCCAGTCCTTGGGGATACAGGGGTCGATACGCAGGCCGTCAATTTCGGGGCGAATCCCCAGGATGGACTGCAACGCCGCGAAATAGCTCCAGGACACCGTGCCGGTGAGCCAAGGCACCCTCGATTTGCCGGCGTTGGAGTTGCAAGTAGCGTAGGTCGTTTGACTGTGAACGTACGGCTCGATTTCGCGAACCTCGGCGCGGGTGTTGTACGCCGACGGCATGTAGGCGCGGTAATACTCGTACGCCTGATCGCCGTTGCCGAGTTGGCATTCGGCCATCACCGCCCAGCTTTGGGGATGATTGAAGATGCCAGCGTTCTCCTTAATCCCCAAGTTGTAGATCACGCCCCCCATCACCTCGCGCGACGTCTTCTGGAACGGCGGAGCGCTCAGCATCAGCCCATACGGCGTCGCCAAATAGTCCTTCATGGACTTCATCGCGAGCCGGGCTTGTTCGGGCGTCGCGGCACCGCTGATCACGGCCCAGGCCTGGGTGTTGATGTACACCTTGCCTTCGTCCATGTTCTTGGTGCCGAAGATGGTGCCGTCCTTGCCCGTGGCCCAAATGAACCACTCGCCGTCCCAACACGTGGTTTGAATCGCGCGGTCGAGCTTCTCGCGCTCGGCGAGCGCCCACGAGGCTTCCAATGGGCGCGCGAGGCGCTCCGCGATCTCGGCGTAGACGCCTAGGCCATAGCGAACCTGGAACGCGACCATCACGCTTTCGCCCGTGTAGCCGAGATTGCAGCAGTCGTTCCAATCAGCCGAAAGCCCGCAGGGCAAGCCGTGCTGCCCACTGCGTTCGAGGTTGAACTCGAGCGCGCGCCGCAAGTGCCCAAACACGCTGGCGGCGCCGTGATCGGCGTAAGGCAGCACCTTTTCGTAAAACGCGACGTCTCCCGTTTCAGCGACGTACGCCGGCACCGCGTTGAACAGCCAGAGCGCGTCGTCGCTGCGAAAATGTTCCTTCGCCGGCGCGGACTCGTGACCAGGCTTGTGCGAGAACGGGCGCACGAGCGGCATGGCGCCGCCGCACTCGACCTGCCCCGTCAACATGAGCTCTAGGCGCCCGCGCATTTGCTCTTTCAGGAGCGGCGTCACACCTAGAAAATCCTGCACGGTGTCGCGGTAGCCGAGGCCATCGCGCTCACCGTTGTAGATCAACGAGGCCGCTCGCGACCAAGCGTAAGTAACGAGCGCGTTGTAGGCATTCCACACGTTCACCATCGAGTCGAACTCGGGGTCCGGAGTCTTGACGCGCGTGGACGTCAAGAGCGCGTGCCACGACTGCTTGAGCTTCTCGAGTTCGAGCTCGCAGCGCTGGGGATTGCCGAACTCGGCGACCAGCGCCTTGCCGTGGGTTTCCGGGCTACCAAGGCCGAGCATTACGATGAGCTCGCGTGTTTCGCCGGGCGCGAGATCGAGGTCGATCTGCTGTACTCCCACCACGTTCTCACCTGCCGTTTCGAAGTTCGTGAGTTTGCCCTCCCGCAACGCCTCGGGGTTCGCGTAGGTGCCGTAATTTCCGAGAAAGCGATCGCGCAGTGTTTCGAACCCAGCCACTTCGCCGCCCGTCACTTTCATGAAATAGCGGCCGAGTTTATCGAGCATGCTGGCGTCGTAGGGCTCGTACGGGTGCGAGGCGATGCTCAGCATGCCATCGACCCAATCGGCCTTATTCACGAACAGCGAATACTGCAGGTTGGTCAGGTCGTTGATGATGTTTCCGACACCCGTAAACTCGCAGAACGTGTAGACGCTGATGCGGCGTCGCCGCGTCGAACGATTGCTGACGCGCAAGCGCCAGTACTCGAAGATCTGGCCGAGGGGCACGAAGTAGGTCGCCTCGCACTCGATCTCGGCATACTCGGAGCTGATGATCGTGTACGCGGTGCCGTGACGACACGTCGACTTGTAGCGGTCGAGCGGTTTGCCGACAGGCTGCCAGCTTGCACTCCAGTAATCCCCGTCATCACGGTCGCGCAAATAGAAGTATCGACCCGGCTGATCGAGCGGAACCGAATTACTACGGAGTCTTAAAAAACGATGATTCGCCGCACTTCGATAGAAACTATAGCCTCCGGCGTTGTTGGTAATGATCGCGCCGTATTCGGTGCTGCCGAGGTAGTTGCTCCACGGACGTGGAGTATCGGGGCGCGTCACCACGTACTCGCGGGCGTCGTCGTCGAAGTGTCCATACTGCATTTTGAGTGTCCTCTTCGGGTTCGCGGGTACGCGCCCAGGTCCTGCTGGGAAGGGGCTGAACTTAGCGTTTCGCCCGCGTTGCGGGCAAGCCGAACCAGCGGCCGCCAGGCGCGAGCGCGGCAGGACGCCGGTAAGCCGGGCCTGAATTCGTGACGCTCGCTCAGATCCGAGGGGCCTGAATCTGCAAGCAGCCGAGCCTGCTATAAGGGGCGAATGCTCGGCCGAAGCACGCACGTACACACCGCCGCTCGGCGCATGAACGATGACGCGACCGCCGCTCCGAGCGGCACGCCGACGAGGCGCGGCGCATGAAAGTTGCCATCGTGGGTGGCGGCCTGGCCGGGCTCGTCGTCGCCGTACGCCGCGTCGAGGCCGGTGACGAGGTGGTGGTGTTCGAGGGCTCCGCGCGCCTTGGTGGTCAGCTTCATACCGAATCGCTGCATGGTTTCAACGTAGAGCACGGGGCGGAAGGCTTCGTCGCGCGCAGCGAGGCGGTACCAAGCATCGCTCGCGCCGTCGGAGTCGGCGCTGACATCGTCGACCAGCTCGTGCAGCGCTCGTACGGCTTCGATGGCACTTCGCTCAAGGAACTCCAGCCTGGCGAAGCGGCGAAGTTTCTCGGCTTCCAAGTGGCCAAAGACGAGCTTGGTCGGGGCATTCGCTCCTTCCGCGACGGAATGCAAGCGCTGCCGACAGCGCTCGCCGCTGCCATTGCAGGGCGAGCGCGCATTCAGCTCGAGAGGCAGATCGTGAGCGTGCGCTGCGAAGCGTCCGCTCGAGTGACCCTGACCGCTCACCAGCGGGCTCCGGAGCGCTTCGACGCGGTGGTGCTTGCAACGAACGCCGCCCAGGCCGCCGCGTTACTCACACCCGAGATCGGGCCAGCGGCGGAGGCGCTCGGCGCCGCCACGACGCTGTCGAGCGTCACCGTCTCACTTGCCTACGCACGCGATGCTGTCGAACATCCGCTCGACGGCACCGGCTTCGTGGTGGCACTCGATGCGCAACAGGACGGGCTCCGCGCCTGCACCTTCAGCTCGACGAAGCTACCGGCACGCGCACCGGCCTCGCACGCACTGCTACGACTCTTCTTTCGCCCGGCCGCAGGAGAGATCGCTGGGCTCGACGACTCCGCATGGCTGGCGCGGGCAAC
The DNA here is from genome assembly GCA_019695485.1 of Sorangium sp. Lineage (GTDB taxonomy): Bacteria > Myxococcota_A > Polyangia > Polyangiales > Polyangiaceae > PMG-095. The sequence goes on along the minus strand of JAEUAF010000412.1, from coordinate 22,795 downwards.
GCGCGGCCTTTCGCGAGTCCTTTCGCTCCGCAGCGCACCGCAACACTTCTGGGTCTCGCGCTGGGGAAACGCGCTGCCAGTGTTCGATGCTGCACATGTCGAACGGGTTCGCACGCTCGAGTCGGCGCTCACGGGGCGCGGTGTCTTCCTCGCTGGCGCGGCATTCCACGGTTCGGGGATCGACGCCGCTGTGCGCTCGGCAGAGAACACCGCGCTCGCGCTCGCTAGTTACGCCGCTTCGGGTGTCCATTAGACCTCACCGGACCGCCGTCCGGACCCTGCAAAAACCTGGTCCGCTCGGCTCTCTTTCCAAACTCGCTCGAATTTGGGGGCCCAGGGCGGGGGTGATGATGGTAGTAACGGAATCACCATGGCGGGCCTCACGGCACGGTGTCCCCATTGCGGCGCGCTCGGACTCGAAAGCGCGGTGTTTTGCGTGGAGTGCGGCGGCCGCATGGCGCTCGGCGACCGCCCCCCAGCCCCGGCCGAACCGCCTCGGCCGAGTGCGCCCCGTCCCGCATTGCCCCCCTTGGGGACGCGCACCATCACGCACGGGCCATCGACCGCGCCACCGCAAGCGCCGCCTGCTCCCGAATCGCGGGGGCCCGGCTTGCCTCCGTTTCCGTCGAAGCGACCGGTAGCCCCACGACGCTCAACGTTGCCCGGCGCTGGTGCCCGCCTTTCGAAGCCGCCGCCCGGCGAGAGCCCCGGCTCGATCAGCGAAGCGCTGGCTGACGCCGTCGGCGACGCCACTCCCGAGAAGCGACCGTCGTCCCCAGGTGAGGCGCCGCGCGTGGCTCCGAGCGCCGACGGCAGCGCCCCCACGGCTGCGACTTCACCCTCAGCCGTGGAAGTGGCCGCGCCGTCGCCGGCCCCCTCGAACGCCGCAGCGAGCGGAGCTTCGCCACGGGCCTCTTGGGGACCCCGCGTTGCAACGCCAACGCCGGGCCCGGCCAGCGCCGCTACGGTCGACGCGGATGCGAGCGCCGCGGCCGTTGCAGCGCCCGTCCTGCCGAATCCCGAACTTTCCACCTCCGCAGCCGCGACGTCCACCGCGTCGGGGGCGCGACGCTTGCTAGACGACATCGATCGCAAGTTCGACACGATCTTGTCGGACCCTCCGAGCACCGGAGCAAGCCCCGGACAAGATCTCTCGAAGCACGAGATCGGCGATGCACAACGCCTGTTTCTCGAGATCTCCGCCAATCATTTGGGCCCGGTGCGCGACCTGATCGTCGAGATCGAGCTCGGTGAGCCCACGAAGGAGTGGCTGTCCGTGTGCCGCCCTGCCGTGGCGTCCTTACGCCGCGCAGCGCTCGACATGTCCCTCGTGGACCTCGGGGCGGGTCTGAGCGCGTTGCTCGCGGTGATCGAACAGGGCGAACGCGCGATCGGCAACGTGCTCGACGCGCGCACGCGCGACGGGCTCAAAGCGACTTATCAGAAGCTCGCCGCCGACCTGCCGCAAGCCTTCGAGGTGAAGGAGGCCCGCAATCGGCGTGAGCCCATCATCGTGCTCTCGCTGCTGCAGCAAGTGCCCGACGTGCGCCGCGTGGCGCTCGACCGCATCGTGGCGGCGGGGCTCATGAGCCTCGACCAATTCTACAAAGCGAAACCCAACGATATTGCGGAAGCTGCTGGTATCGGCCGCGACCTGGCCGAGCGTATCGTGGCGCGTTTCCAGCGCTACAAGCGCGAGCTCGGCTCCTTGCCGCCCACTCCCAAGCGTCAGCGGGAGAAGGGCCAGCTCGAAGCCTTGCTGAAGAAGCTCGAGGATCAGAACAACTCCTACGATCTGAACGCCAAGGGCTGGTCGAACACCGATGAAAAGCGGCGCATTCGCCAGGAGCGAAACGCGACTCTGCTCGACATCAGCCTGTTGCTGGCGCGGCTCGGTGAGGTGGATCTGATTCAGGCGCTGGAGCCGCTTCCTTTTCAGAAAAAGGCCGACGCCCTCAGGCGCTACCTCTCTGTGAGAAACGAGTGAGACCGAGTGAAGACGGAGGACCCTACTAGATGGCGGAGCTGACTCGCGATGAAGTCTTGCAGCGGGCGGCAGCAAAGCAGAGCTTTGCGCGCGCCGATCTGCGTGGAATAGATCTATCGAATGCCACGCTCGAGGGACTCGACTTCGGGCGCGCGGAACTCGACGGCGCAAACCTGTCCGGCGCCAAGCTGAAGGGCGCGTCGTTCCGCAACGCTAGTTTGCGGGAGGCATTTCTCAAGGACGCTGACTTGCGCGAGGCCAACCTCGACAAGGCCGACCTCGAGGGCGCCAATCTCGAGGGGGCCGATCTCGGCCTGGCGAACCTGAATCGAGCCACGCTCGAGGGCGCCAAGCTCGGCCGCGCCACCCTGCGCGGCGCGCGACTGACCGGCGCTCAGCTCGACTCGGCCGATCTCGGCAAGGCGAACCTCGAGAATGCGTTGCTCTCCCACGCGGAGCTCAGCGAGTGCTACCTCGGCGGCGCGAACCTGAAGGGGGCAGAGCTCGTGAACGCGGTGCTCTCGTCGGCCAATCTGGAGGAGGCGAACCTCGAGAAGGCCAACCTGCGCGAGGCGGAGCTAGTCGGCGCGAGCGCGCCCAAAGCAAACTTCTTCGGCGCCAGTCTGCAACGTGCGAACCTGAGTCAAGCGCGCTTGCCGGGAGCAAACTTGGAAGCGGCGGACCTGCGGCACTGCAATCTCGCCGGTGCCGAGCTTAGCGGCGCGTTGTTGACAGGGGCCAAGGTGTTCGGCGCTGCCACGGCGTCTGCGAAGTGGAGTACCCCTGCGGCAGAGTGGCTCGACGGGAGCCCCGGCGCAGACGGCTCACGCCCAGTGCGCGGCGACGATGTGGACGCTTTGCTCGCAGGGAAGCTGACGTCGCCGACGCGCGCGGCGCGCTACTTCGGCAAAGGCGACGTCTTGCGCGACGCATCGCTCGAGTTCGGCGAGGGCTCGAGCATCGAAATCGAGAGTCGCTTCGAGAATTGCTCGATCACGCTAGGCGCGGGCACCGATCTCGTAATCGGCGAAGCCGGTGTGCTCAGCCACTGCCGCATCAAGGGCGGCGGCAACATCACGGTCTTGGGCCAATTCTTCGAGCGTGAGAGCCCCGGAATTCAAGGCCCCAAACGCTTGGTCGTGAGCTCGAGCGGCGCGTTGGTCGGAACCATCGAGCAAGCCACAGAATCTACGGAATTCGCATTTCAGCCGGGTTGCCGGCTGCGAGTCAAAATCCTCACAGCCCGCGCAGCTACGGAAAGGTCAGGTAGAGAATGAGCACGAACGGAAAGCAGACCATCGTCGAGGAAGGCACGGAATTCAAAGGGATCCTGACCTCGACTTGCCCGATCGTGGTCCGCGGCCGCATCGAGGGCGAGGTAGAGACGCCGTCGCTCTCGGTGAGCGAAAAAGGCTCCGTGCACGGGCGCGCGCGAGTGGGCTCCATTCGCTCGCTCGGAGAGCTGTCGGGCGAGTTCGATGCAGACACCGTGGAGCTAGCGGGTCGCGTCAAAGACAACACCATCATTCGCGCGAAATCGATCGAGGTGAAGCTCGCCTCGGAAGACGCGAAGATGCAAGTCATGTTCGGCGACTGCGAGCTCGCGGTCGGCGACGCTCCCGAAGATGACGCATCGGGTGCGAAAAAGGCGCGCAGCCTTCGTCCCCCGAAGCGAGAAGGCGGCAGCGATCCGAGCCCTGCCGCTCCCGCGACTTAGGATTTCGCCGCCCTCGTCACTGTCCCGCGAGGGCAGCGAAACCGAATCGGTTCTCGCGCCTATTCCCCTCAGTTGCGGGGCCGCTCGGGTCGACAGCTGTCGGCTGGTGTAAAGTCGTCTGCCTCAACGAGACGAATGCCCGTGTCGACACCTCGCTGGATCCTACACGCCGATATGGACGCCTTTTACGCGTCCATAGAGCAGCGCGATCGGCCAGAGTTGCGCGGCAAGCCTGTGATTGTCGGGGCAACCGCCGCGCGCGGCGTGGTGGCCGCGGCGTCGTACGAGGCGCGGCGCTACGGCGTGCATTCCGCGATGCCCGGCTTTCGGGCGCGCGAACTCTGTCCACAGGGGATCTTCCTGTCGGCCAACATGGCGCACTACGCGGCGGTATCGGCGCAAATCCATGACGTGTTCTTACGCTTCACCCCTGAGGTAGAACCACTCGCGCTCGACGAAGCCTTCCTCGACATCAGCGGATCGATGCGGCTCTTCGGGAGGCCGATTGACGTCGCCCAACAGCTCAAGCAGGCCGTGACCGAAGAAACGGGGCTCACGGTGTCCGTTGGCCTCGGCCCGTGCAAGCTCGTCGCCAAGATCGCCTGCACGCTCGGCAAGCCGGACGGGCTTCGTCAAGTCGGCCCTGAGCAGGTGCCCGAATTCCTGGATCCGCTGCCCATTCGGCGGCTCTGGGGAGTCGGCCCCGTCCTCGCTCAGCGCTTGGACTCGCTCGGTATCAAGACGCTCGGGGACCTCGTGCGCTTCGATGAAGGTCGGCTCGAGCGCGCCATCGGGCGGCGGGCGGGTGAGCTCCAGACGCTCGCAAGGGGGATCGATCCACGACCAGTAGAGGCGGATCGGATCCCGAAGTCGTACGGAGAGGAGAATACCTTCGAGCAGGACGTGCTCGCGCGGGACCTCGTAAGCGCCGCGCTTACGGCGCACGCGGAAGCCGTGGCCCGACGGCTCCGCCGCGACGGCTATCGGGGCCGTACAGTGACGCTCAAAATGAAGCTCGCCCGAGCGCGAGGCACGCGGGTTTCGCGGGATCCCCATGCCGAAACCGAACCGCAATACCCACTGCTCAGTCGTAGCCGAACCCTCTCGACGGCGACGGATGATGGGCGCTTGATCCGCGCGACTCTGCTCGAACTTTGGGACGACGCCGCTCTCAAGGAACCGGTGCGCCTGCTGGGCGCCTCGCTCTCGAACCTTGAAGCGCGCGCCGAGGAACAGCTCGAACTGTTCGGCAGGCCGCGGGAAGATCGGCTAGGCCCAGCGCTGGACGCCATCGTCGAGCGCTTCGGTGCTGGCGCGATCACCCGTGCGGTTGATAGCCCACACAAGATCACGCCGAGCGGGCGGCGCAAACGCGGCGACCCATGACACGGCGATCAGGGCAGCGCGCTGGGCCGAAGCATCCACTATAGAAATTTGAAGCAAGATGCGCGAGGCCCCCTTGCTGGCACGCAGGATGCACTTATGTATTGGGAGAAATGGCCAACGTGCTCCGCGTGATCTTATGGGCGGCAGTCGTCGTCGCTCCCGGCGGAGTCTTCTTGCTGCCTTTCCTAGCCGCTAGCGAGCTGCGTCGGCGCGCCAAAGGCGCAGAGAACAAAGCGCTCTAGGCGCTTCGTCCCCTGCCTGAACCTGAACTCGGGATTTCTGGGCCTTCAGTGGTCGGCGTCTCATTTCGAGGCGATCGGTGAGCACTGGGATAACCGACGAGCGGGTGATCTGGGCAGACCCCATCGAGGTGGAGGCCTCACTCGCGCGGCTGGCACGCTGCGCCTCGCACGGCTAGGACGCCCTGCGTCGTGGCGCGCAGCCGGCGCATGCCCGTGGCCGCCAGCTTGGGCCCGCTTCGAACGCCGATAAAGGAGCTCGGCACACAGGCTGCTCTTCTCAGGGAACAGCGCCGTTTTGGCGCCCAAGGAGAAGCAGCCAATGAGTGATGAGAAGCGCAAGCGCCAAGAGTTGATCAGGGATGCCGTGTCGAATATCGAGAAGGCCTACGGGCAGGGCGCGATCATGCGCCTCGGGGAGACGGCGCTCGAACCCATCGCGGTCGTACCGACGGGGTCGCTCGCGCTTGACGAGGCGCTTGGAGTTGGCGGTTATCCGCGCGGGCGCATCGTCGAGGTGTTTGGGCCTGAATCGAGCGGGAAGACCACGCTCACCCTGCACGCGATCGCCCAGGTGCAGGCGCTCGGCGGCGTCGCTGCGTTCATCGATGCCGAACACGCCTTCGACTTGCGCTACGCGCGCGGCGTGGGCATCGATGTGAGCAAGCTCTTGATTTCTCAACCCGACTGCGGCGAGCAGGCGCTCGAGATCGCGGAGATGCTGACGCGATCGGGAGGCATCGATCTGGTAGTGATCGATTCCGTGGCTGCCCTCGTCCCCAAAGCCGAGATCGAAGGCGACATGGGCGACTCTCACATGGGGTTACAGGCGCGGCTGATGAGCCAGGCGCTGCGCAAGCTGACGGCGGTCTCGCACAAGACGAACACGACCCTGGTCTTCATCAACCAGCTGCGCCAAAAGATCGGCGTGGTCTTCGGCAACCCCGAGACGACGCCGGGCGGCAACGCACTGAAGTTCTACGCCAGCGTGCGCCTCGACGTGCGGCGGGTCGGGAAGATCAGCGTCGGTGATACGGCGGTCGGCAACCGGACGCGCGTCAAAGTCGTGAAGAACAAGGTCGCCCCGCCCTTCACTGAAGCCGAGTTCGACATTCGCTGGGGCACCGGAATCGACGCTGGCGCCGACCTCGTGGAGGTGGCCTTGGCCGCGGGCGTCCTCGAAAAGAGCGGCGCTCACCTGACCTTTGGGGGCAAAAGCGTCGGCCAAGGGCGGGACCGAACGCGAGACCACCTCCTTACGACTCCTGAGCTTTTGGGCCAGGTGCGCGTCGCGACCCTGGCTCGATTGCCCTCGCAGAAGCGGCATTCTCCGCAGGCAGCGTAGCTAGGGCCCGCGGGCCTGGGCCTCCAGGGAGGGGCCGGCCCGCGCGCTGGTCCGCATGTAGGCGGAGAACGCGGTTACCGGCAAAGTTGACAGCCGCGCGAGCCCCAGGAAAATGCGCGAAGCTCGATCCTGGTTCGCGGCTCAATCTATGCCGACGCTTAGCTCAAACATCGTCAAGCGCGAGGTCGCGTCCGTCCAAGACGTCGAGGAGGCGCTCGCTCGCCAAGCCATGTACGGCGGCGATCTGGCGACCAATCTCCTCGAGCTCTCGAGCGTCAGTGAAGCGCGCCTGAGCGAAGTGCTCGCGGAGAGCCTGGGGCTCGAACCGGCGCCCGCGGGGGAGCTCCCCGCAGCGCCGGATCGCATTCGTCGCCTAGTTTCGGGCGACGTCGCGCAACGCTACGGACTTTGCCCGCTGGCGGAGGCAGACGGGCGCTTGATAGTGGCGGTGAGCGATCCGTTGCCGCCGGAAGTTCTGAGCGACTTGGAGTTCTCGCTCGGGCTCCCCATCTTACAGCGCTCGACCACTCTCGTTCGGATTCAGCAAGCGATCGCTCGCGACTACGGCGTCGCTCTGGACCAACGCATGGAGCGGGTGTTGGCCCGCTTGGCGGGCAGGCCTGATCCGCATCCATCGGTGCCGGCCGCTGCGCCTGACCCACTTCCCGAGGCCGAGCTCGCAGCGCCGTTACTGCCGGCGCATCCCGAGCAAGACGCGAGCGTAAGCGACCCTGCTCCCCAAGCGGCAAGCGCGGCCGTTTCGATGGCGCCACCGTTGGCGGATGTCGACCCCGGGCCGTCAACCGCGCCAGCACCTCCGGAACCCGCCCTCCCTCCTACTAAGGCCGCACGGCGCGTCAACCTCCCGAACGTCGACCTGTTCGCGATGGCGAGAGCCGGCCGCAAAGGGCAACCCAAACTTCGGCGGCGGGGACCTTACACGCTGGCGATGGCCGAGGAGGATCTGCTCGACGCCGAAACACGGGACGAGGTCGTTGCCGCGTTTTTCGATTTCTGCGCGCAGTACTTTGAATATGCCGCACTCTTCGCGGTTCATGGCGACCTCGCCGAAGGGCGCAATGCGCACGGCGCTGGCGCCGCGCGCGCGAAGGTGCAGGCCATCGGTGTACCGCTCGACTTGCCGAGCACGCTGGCCGCTGTCGTGGCATCGGACCCCTATCGGCTCGTCCGACTGAGCGCGTCGGGCCTCGACGGTGCGCTCGCCAAGGATCTGGAGCGTCGCCCGGGCCCCGCCGTGCTGGTACTGCCGATTCGCGTGCGCGAGCGCGCGGTGCTCGTCTTCTACGGCGATCACGGTGGGAACGACGTCGCGCTCGACGCGATTGGCGACGTGCTCTCGTTTGCGCCGCTCGCCGCCAACGCACTCGAGCGCATGATCTTGCGACGTAAAGAGCGCGCTCGCACGGGTGACAAGGCGCCGACGGGGCTCCCCTCCCCAGCGTCGCGGAAGCCGCGCCGGGCGGACCTACCAAGCCGCGGCGAACGCGCGTCGGCGCTGGCCTCCGTGCTCGAGTCTTCGACGCTGCGCCGCGCGCCGGAGGCCGAGGCCTCCCCGCTCCGCTCCGTGCCACCGCTCGCGCGCCCAATGATCTCGATTGGGCCCTCGCGGACCGCGACCTCGCAGCCGGCCCAAGCCGAGCTGCCCTCGGCGGCGCAGTTGCCGTCGCTACCGGCGACCGCGAGTCTACGACCGTACCCTTCCGCCCGCCCCACACCGATCCCGTCGAGTTTCGCTCCCGGTGCACCCCCACATCAGATTGTGCCCCAAGAGCGTCGGCCGATCCTAGCACCCAGCCAGCCGACGCCAGACGAAGGCTGGGACGATCCCGACCCACCATTTGACGCCAAAGAGCCGCCCACAAAGCCCGGCGTCGGCTCTGTACCGCCGGTGAGCCTTTCACCGCGCGCGCGCCAAGCGACGCCCCTGCACATGCCGGCACCTCCCGCGAGCGGAGCGGCTCTGCCGCCCGAAGAGCCGCATGAGCTCGAGCGGACGCAGCGCTATCGAATGCCGGTCGAGCAGATCGAACGCGCCCTCGCGCCCGATCACTTCCCGGAGCAAGCGCCAGCCGCGCCGCGCGATGAGCTTCGGACCGATCCGCCGCCTCGCCCGTTCGAACCAGAAGCCCCGCTGGCTGAAATCGAGATCCGCGAGCAGCAAGACGACTCTCCGGAGCTTTCGCTCGGCGCGGAGGAGTCGCCCGAGGTCTCGCTCGGCGCCAACGCACCCGGCAACATTTTCTCGACCGACGACACGGACGAAGACAGCGCGCCGATTGCGCCGCGTTCGCGCTCGCTCGCTCACAGCGCTCGTCCGCTACCAGCTCCTCAAAATTCGAAAGAGCTGCGCTTGCCGGCCGTGATCGTCGATTTGGCGCAAGACACCGAAGAGCTCGTGGCGCGCGCTGCGGCGTCCGATCCCGCAGCCACCGAACGCTTGGTGCAAATCGGCGCGGCGGCGGTGCCCGCGCTGGTCGGCGCGTTTCCGGGACCCATCACCGCAGAACTGCGACGCGCAGCGGGGGAAGGGCCACCTCGTGCGTCCGACTGCGGCCCGCTACTCAAGGTGCTGGCCCGCATTGGCCCCAAAGCCGCGGGTGTGCTGGCCGTGCGCAGCAACGACAAAGAGCCGACGACGCGCGCGTGGGCCACGCGCCTGCTCGGCGAAATGCCGTGCCTCGATGCGGCCAGGGCGGTGAGCCGACGCTTCGTCGACGACGACGCAGAAGTGCGTCGCGCGGCGCTGGCGGCGGGTCGCATGCTGCAGGTTCATCCGAACGCGGGCGCCGTCTTGGCGAGCACCCTATCGGAGATGTTGCTGGATGCGACGCGCCAGGATCGCCTTCAGCACATGGTGGTCGAAGCCATCGCCGATTTGCGCGAAGCGCGCTCTGTCCCTGCGCTCGCCACTCTGCTCGCGACCGGGTCGCCCGAGATTCAGCGCTCCGCACATTGGGCGCTGGTGGTGCTGGCGCGCACGGACTACGCAGACAACGCCGCAGCGTGGGACGAATGGTGGCGCGTCAACTCATCGCGACACCGCATCGAGTGGCTGATCGACGCCTTGATGCACGAAAGCCAAGAAGTGCGTCGCGCGGCCGGTGACGAACTGAAGAGCCTCACCAAAGAGTATTTCGGCTACTACGACGATTTGCCGGCCCGCGAGCGCGAGCGCGCGCAGAAACGCTATCGCGACTGGTGGGACAGCAAAGGCAAAGCACGCTTCATGAGCGCGCCCTGACGTCCCAAACTGGTATTTTCCCCGCTGCCGGCGAAGAAATCAGCCGCGTCACTGCAAGAAACCCCTGAGTCTTCGAGTGAGAAGTGGCCTGAACGTTCGTCAGGGGTCGACACCCGAGGCGCTCTCAGGCAAAACCGGATCCGATGAGCGACGAGGAGCTATTCGACCCCGCGCTTCGCGCAGCCAATCTCGCCTTGACCGGCCGCAAGCATCGCGAGGTCAGCCGCTTGGCGTCGATCGAACTGCGCTTCGTCGATTCGAAGAGCGGGCCCTGGGAGGCAGCGGCCATGGTCGCGGTCGGGGTGTCTGCGTTGCTCGTGGTCGCGGCTGTTTGGTTCTGGTAGCCGCCGCACGAATCACCGGAGCGCGCATCGAGCGAGGCCTTCGCTGGATGCGCGCGGCGCGTCGCGAAAGCGCTACTTCTCGTCCTCGTCTTTGCCGGCCTTTTCGTCGACGCCGTCGAGAGGCCCCGACTTCTTGCCGCCGGTGAGATCGATTTCGTAATGAATCGTCTTCGGTGAGCCTTCGAAGTTTTTCACGATCACGGCGCCCATCGCGCGCAAAATGCACTTGCCGACCGCGGTGTCCGCGTACGGCGGGTCAACCGTGGGATCCTTGGCATGGCCATCGTTGACGAAGAGCAGCGTGACCTTCGCCTTCCCCTTCGGCGACTTCTCGGTCACCGACTCCGGGCAAGTCTCCGCCGAACGCGAGGCGCGACGCAGCTCGAGCGCCGCGTAGTTGTCGTCCCACTGCCGCTTCTTCTCTTCCTCCGTCGAACCCGTCGGTTCGGCGTAGTCGCCCGCGTTGTGTGCCTTCTTCTGTTGCTCGGCGCCGAGCGCCTCCTGCTCCGCCACGATTTCGTCGGGGCTCTTCGGCTTCTCCGAATCGAAGGAGGGACCGCACGCCACCTGAACCACGCCGAGAACTGCAAAAACCAGCCGTTTCATGGCCGCGGATACTACATCACGGGATGCGCACGGGGGAACGGTCTCTTGAGCGTAAAATTCCCGCTGGAAGGAAGCTCACCCGCTGAAACCCTGGCTGAGGGCTCAAAGGTCGCTGATTTCGTAGTCCTTGATTTTGTAGAGCAGGGCGCGGTGACTGATTTCCAGCACCTCGGCGGCTCGCGTGCGGTTGCCTTTGGTCTTCTGGAGCGCGCGCCGGATCAGAAGCTCTTCGATGATGCGCATCGTCTTCTTCACGCTGAGCTCGCCGCTCGCCAGCTGCAGCTGGACGGGGTCCCGCGCTTCGCGGATGCGTTCCGAAAGGTCGCTCGCCACGATCTGCTCGCCCTCGGCGAGCACCATGGCACGCTCGATGGTGTTTTCTAGCTCGCGTACGTTGCCGGGCCACGAGTACTCGTAGAGCAGACGCCGTGCCTCGGTGTCGAGCCCGCGGATCGCCGTGCCGAGCCTTGCATTGTTGCGCGCCAAGAAGTGATCGATGAGCAGCGGGATGTCCTCACGCCGATCGCGCAGTGGCGGGCTGTGAATGTGGAGGACATTCAAACGGTAGAACAGATCTTCCCGGAAGCGGCCCGCCTTGGTCTCGGCCGTCAGGTCTCGGTGGGTGGCCGCGATGATGCGCACGTCGACCTGCACGTCCCGCGAGTCCCCGAGGCGCCGGATGCGCTCATCCTCGAGCACACGCAAGAGCTTGACTTGCAGAGACAGCGGCAGCTCGCCAATCTCGTCGAGGAATAGCGTGCCCAGATTGGCCTCTTCGAACAGCCCGCGGCGATCCTGCACGGCGTCGGTAAACGCGCCTTTTTTATGCCCAAAGAGCTCGCTTTCGAGCAGGTTCTCAGGGATCGCTCCGCAATTGACGGCCACGAACGGCCCACCGCGTCGACTGCTGCGGCGGTGGATGGCGCGCGCCACGAGCTCCTTGCCCACGCCGCTTTCGCCCGTGACGAGCACGGTGGTCTTGTAATCGGCGATCTTGGCGATGGTGCGGAAGATTTCCTGCATCCGCGCGCTCTTCGCCAGAATGTCTTCGAAGCGGTGCTCTTTGCGAATCTCATCGCGCAGGGCGCGGTTCTCGCGGCGCAGCGCCTCGCGCTCCTCCGCTTTGCGGAGGGCGAGCACGACCTCGTCGGGCTTGAACGGCTTCTGAACGTAGTCATACGCGCCGACCTTCATGGCCTCGATGGCGAGATCCATGTTGCCGTACGCGCTCATCACGATCACCGTCGCGTCGTTGCCCTTCGCGCGCAGCGTCTGGAGAAGGTCGAGTCCGCCCATCTTCGGCATCCGCACGTCGGTCAGCACCACGTCGGGACCGAACGAGTCGACCATTCCGAGGGCCTCCTCGCCGCTCGCGGCAGTCTCCACTTCGTAGCCGTGGCGGCGAAGCAACGTCCGGAGGACAAGCCTCAGGTTCTCTTCATCATCGACAACGAGGACGCGGCGCACTGTGAAAAAAATGCTACCTGCTACCCATCTGCCCCGCAACCATTGACATGTTGGCGCCGAAGTGCGCGAATTCCGTGGCAATCCTGGCGCACGCTCCGATACGCTGCAGCCCCTCGACGAGCACGCCCTCTGGCCGCACGCCGAGGGAACGGGGCGCCCGAACTCTCCTTCTTCCGGCCAACGGCCCAAAACGAGCGAACCATGCTTTGCGGAATCGACCAACTCTCCGGTAATCAGCTCGCGTCATTGCGCCGCCGCCTGCGAGACGGTCGCGTCGGAGTGCTCACGCACGCCGCCGCCGTGGATCGCCGGGGCAGAACGACCCTGTCGGTGCTCGAAGAGCTCGGCGTCGCGCCGAAACTTATTTTCGCGCCAGAACACGGCCTCTCCGCCGTCGCGCAAGCCGAGGAACCCGTGCGCTCGGAAGAGGGCAGCGAGGGCGGGCCGCCCCCCGTGATCAGCCTCTACGGCCAGACGCGTGAGGAGCTCTCGCCTCGCGCCGAGTTGCTCGAGCAAATTGACGTACTCGTGATCGACCTCGCCGATGTGGGCAGTCGCTACTACACGTACGTCTGGAGTGCCTTGCTGGCCCTGCGCGCCGCGGATGCGGCCAACGTGCACACGGTCGTGCTGGATCGACCGAATCCGATTTCCGGTGATCCCGCGACGCTCGAAGGCGCGCCGCAAGCAGCGGAGTTCCTTTCGTTCGTGGGGCTCGAACCGCTGCCCATCCGGCACGCGCTAACGATCGCCGAGATTCTGGCGCTGTTCTTGGCGCGCGATGGCCGTCCGCTGGGGCCCGACGGCGCGCTCAGCGTGGTTCCGGTGCGGGGTTGGGAGCGACTGCGAACCGCGGAGGCTTGGGGTCGCCCCTTCGTGATGCCGTCGCCGAACATGCCGACCCTGGAGACCGCGCTGGTCTACCCGGGGGCGTGCCTAGTCGAGGGCACCAATCTCTCCGAGGGCCGAGGAACGACCTCCCCGTTTCAAATCGTCGGTGCGCCGTTCCTCGACGGGCGCGAGCTCGCCCGTCAGCTCGAGCAAACCGGCGTGCCGGGCGCGTGGGTGCGCCCGCTGAGTTTCCGTCCCACCTTCGAGAAGCACGCCGGACAGGTGTGTCAGGGCGTCATGGTGCACGTGACCTCGCCGGCCCTGTTCCGGCCCGTTGCGACGTACCTATCGTTGATCACGCTGGCGCGAAAGCTTGCTCCCGCCGACTTCGCGTTCCGCGAAACGCCCTATGAGTTCGAAGCCTCGCGCCCTGCCTTCGACCTTCTGACGGGCTCTGATCGCGCGCGCCACGCCATCACGGACGGCGCCTCGCCGGAAGACGTGGTCGCCATGGTGACGCCGGTCGATCCGTTCTGGCACGAGGCCGTGGTCGAGGCCGAGGCACGACTCGAGCAGTGCTACGCGCACTGATCGAGGCAGACGCGAGTAGCCGCGCTCAGTTCGCAACTTGGCGCGCTTCGCGCGCCAGTGCTTCGATGTCGTCGACTCGCTTGGGAATGTCGGCGCTCAGTACTTCGCTGCCGTGCTCGGTGACGAGCACGTCGTCTTCGATGCGGATGCCGCGAACGTCGGCGAACTTCTCGAGCACATCGCGACACAAGAAGGGCTCCAGGGCGCCGACTTCCTCGGGCCGATCGAGCAAGCGCCGGATTTGATAAAAGCCGGGTTCGATGGTGAGCGCCATCCGCGGCAAGAGATCGCGGTCTAGCCGCAGGTAGCGATCTGAGGGCCGCGTGGCCCGTTCGCGCCCGATCGCGTAGCCGGCGCGATCGCCGAGGTCCTCCATATCGTGAACGTCGAGGCCGAGCAGATGCCCGACACCGTGGGGAAAGAACAGCGCAGCCGCGCCGAGCTCGAACAGCTCGCCCGGATCGCCCCGCAAAATTCCAAGGTCGACGAGACCCGAAACCATCGCTCGCCCCGCAGCGCGGTGGACGTCGAGATAACGCACTGCGGGTCGGACACAGGCGAGAGCTGCCGCTTGGGCCGACAACACCACCTCATAGACGGCGCGCTGAGTCGGGCTGTACACGCCCGAGACAGGCCAGGTTCTGGTGACGTCACCCGCCCAGCCTTCGGGCGTTTCGGCGCCCACATCGACGAGCAGCAAATCTCCGTTTCTCATGACGAGGTCGGATCGCTCGGCATGCAGCACTTCCCCGCGAGTCGTGACGATAGGATTGTAGGACGCTGCGTAGCCCCACTCTCCAAACGCGGACTCCATCGCGGCGCGAACCGCCGCTTCACGCAACCCCGGTCGGGTGACCGACAGGCCTGCGCGGTGCGCCGCCGCGGTCGCCCACGCCGCCTGGCGCAGTTGCAAAATGGCGGCTTCGTCCTGTTGGAGGCGGAGCTCGATCATCGCGTCGGCCAGAGCGGCTGTCGCGCCCTCGACCTCGGGGCCGCTGCCAGGATCGATATCTCGACCCAAGAGCTCGCTTTGAAAAAGTGCGCCGTCCCAATCTTGGGCGGGAAGGCTGACCGTGTCGGGCGCGACCTCGAGCTCCTCGAGGGGTCGCACCGATAGGCCGGCAGCTTCGGAGAGCTCATCGAACGAGGGCATTGCTCCGGTCCAGAGCTCTTCCTCCGGATCCGGCTCGGGCGCGTAGAGCAGCGCTTGGTCTGGCGTGACGAGGAGCACAGCCCCTTCGATCGTACGCCCAACGAGGTAGAGAAAGTGGCTCTCCGCTCGAAACGGGTAGCGATTGCCGGCAAAGTTACGCGGCCGCGAGAAGCCCGACACGAAGAGCGCAGGCCCCTTGAGCTTTGCTTGTAGGCGACGGCGACGCTCGATGAATGCAGATGGGGGGCTTGTCGTGGGCCACATGGGGGCGCCTCAAGGAGTGGGAGGCAACTCAGGGAGTGAGATCCGATCCGAGAGCGGACGCGGATCGTACTCAAAACGAGCACT
The DNA here is from genome assembly GCA_019695485.1 of Sorangium sp. Classification (GTDB taxonomy): domain Bacteria; phylum Myxococcota_A; class Polyangia; order Polyangiales; family Polyangiaceae; genus PMG-095. The sequence continues at coordinate 7,519 of JAEUAF010000412.1, read as the reverse complement.
AGCGTGAGCCGAAACTTTCGCCCAAAGCATCGTAGCAGATAGACTGGCAGGAAAGGGCTGCCGGGAACGGCCGTCGAGCCGTGTGACGCCCAGCGAAGGGCGCGTTCACACGGCGAGAAACCATCCCGCATCCGCGTCGTAAGGCGCGGAGGCCCACGTCCGTGATTCGCGAAAACGAAGGGAAACAGGAGAAGACATGGCGATCCATTTTTCGAAGTCGATGTTGGCGGCCGCTAGCGCTGGCCTGATGTTGGGAGCTCTCTCGGGTTGCGGCGGCAGCACGCCTCCAGCCGAGTCCCCCGCGGCGCCCGCGGCAGCTGCGCCGGCACCGGCGGGCGACGCCGCCGCTCCGGCGGCGGATGCCAAAGCGGACCCGGCCGCGGCTGCGGCCGAAGGCAAGTCCTGCTGCAAGGGGCAGAACGAGTGCAAGGGCAAAGGCGACTGCAAGACCGCTGACAACGGCTGCAAAGGCCAGAACTCCTGCAAGGGCAAAGGCGGCTGCAACGCCCACTGTCCGAAGTAGTGGTCACCAGGAAGCGCTCGAGTTGAAGCGCTGACCCTTCAGCGCCCGTGCCCGTAGGCGCGCCGGTGGCCATGGCCTGAAAAGGCAGCAGTCATCGGCTTCCATCGCGGGCACGGGCTTGGGACTTTGCCGCTGGCGATGCACACTGCTGACGCCGCATCTTTCCGGGATCGCCGCCTTGCCTCGAAACTCGACCCTCCCCGCATCAAACTCGACCCGGGGCACGGATTTGGGCATCGGCCTGGGGCTGCGCGTGCCGCACTATTCGCATATTCTCAAAGAGCGGCCGGCAGTCGATTTCTTCGAGATCATCAGCGAAAACTTCATGGTGCCCGGAGGTAGGCCTCGCTACCACCTCGGGCGCGTCCTTGAGTCGTACAGAGTGGTGCAGCATGGGGTGTCGCTCAACATCGGGGGACCCGAGGCCCTGGATGTCGACTACTTGCGGCGCCTCAGGGCCCTGACGCGAGAAACTCGAACGCCCTGGGTCAGCGACCACTTCTGTTGGTGTGGAGCAGGGGGTGCCCACCTCCACGACCTGCTGCCGCTCCCTTACACGCGGCAGGCAATCTCGCGCGTGGTGGAACGGGCGCGCCAGGTTCAAGACTTTCTGGAGCTGCCTTTCGCGCTGGAAAATACCTCGAGCTACCTCACCTACCGAGGCAGCACTTTGTCCGAGTGGGAATTCGTCGCTGAGATCGCCGAGCGCGCGCAGATAGGAATTTTGTTCGACGTGAACAATGTTTACGTCTCAGCCTACAACCACGGCTTCGACCCCGTGGCGTTCGTGAAGCAGATTCCCCACGAGCGGATTCTTCAGATCCACCTCGCATCCCACACGAACTTCGGAAAATACATCATCGATACCCACCGCGGCCACGTTACCGAGCCAGTCTGGGCGCTCTACCGGCTCACGATCGAGCACGCGGGCAGCGTGCCAACGCTCATCGAATGGGATGATGAAATTCCTCCCTTCGAGGTGCTTCACGCCGAAGGCGAACGCGCTCGCAGCGAACGGCAACGAGCCCTCGAGGCGCGGGCCCGGGGCGCCACTTCCGTCGACGAAACGGCAATTCGAGAAGCGCTCGCCGAGGCACGCCGCGTGTCCTGCACGGAGCGTCCCGGCTGGCAGCAGGGCGGGCCGCGCGAAATTCTGACTGCTGAAACTCCCCTGGCCTCTGAATGACGGAGCTCAGTGAGTTGCAAGCTGAACTCGCCGAAAAGCTGCTGTACCGGCGGAGCTTGACGCGCGATTCCGTTGCTACGGCGTTCGCCGAGCAACACCTCGCTGGCAACGACCGCCTGTCCCCAGTGGAGCAGCTCGAAATCTATCGAGAACAATTTTGGCTGCGCCACACCCAAGCCCTGGTCGAGGATTTCCCAGGGGTGGGCGGAATTCTCGGCCAATCAGGCTGGGAGCGGCTGGTCGAGGAATATCTGGGCGCACATCCTCCGACCAGCTTTACGCTGCGGGATCTGGGAGACAAGCTGCCTCGGTTCGTCGCGGACTGCCGCTGGATCGAGCAGCACGAACTCGTGTCGGACATGGCGCGCCTCGAGTGGGTGTACGCAGATGTCTTCGACGCAGAAGATCCGCGCGCGCTGACGCCGGACGAACTGGCCCATTTCGGCGAGGACGGCCTTGAGCGAGCTCGGCTACGCCTCCAATCCGGGCTCCGCCTGCTGCGGCTCGCCTATCCAGTCGTAGACCTTAGAAAGCGCATCTTGTTGGCCGGTGATGACGAGGTCCCGCTGCCCCAGCGTGCCCCGTCGAATTTGGTAGTTTTCCGCGCCGAGCTCGCGATTCTTCATGAGTACCTGGATCCCGTGGCGTTCAGATTGCTCGAAGGATTTTCCGAGGGCCTTTCCCTCGAAGCAGCCTGCGAAAGCGCATGCGCACTGGGCGCCGAGGCCACAGTCCTGGTCGGCGAACGGGTGGGTGAATGGCTCGCCACGTGGGTGCAACGGAAATGGATCACGGGCCTCGAGGTTCAGTGAATTCGAGCTCGCGCGTGCCGGGTTCGCAAAGGCCGTGATGCGCGTCGAGAGCGCGCGAAGCCGACACCGCCAGCGCCAGCCTGCGCCGCGGAACAGCTGAAAAATCGGGCCATTTGTGCTTGCGCGGGCGGGAGTCACTTGCTACCGAAGTGTGGTGGGCGCTCTCTCGACACGCCTAGGGCAAGGCATCGCGACGCGTGGCGCGGCGCTGATGGGCGTGCTCAACGTCACGCCCGATTCCTTTTACGATGGCGGGCGCTACGCGGATCCCGCGAGCGCCCTGGCGCGCGTCGAATCGATGCTCGCCGACGGCGCAGACATTCTGGATATCGGCGGCGAATCGTCGCGCCCTGGCGCCGCGCCGGTGGCGAGCGCCGAGCAAATCGCGCGCATCGAGCCCGCGCTCAAGCACGCGCTCCATCTGGGCGCCCTGGTCTCCGTCGACACGACCGACGCCGTGGTCGCCGACCATGTGCTCACGCTCGGCGCAACCATCATCAACGACATCTCTTGCCTCGCCGACGCTGAGCTCGCGCGCGTCTGCGCACGCCACGGCGCGACGCTGATCGTAATGCACTCGCGCGGCTCGATGCAGCGGATGTCCGGTTTCTCCGAGTATGCCGATGACGCCTACGTGGATGTCGTCGGCGAGGTCCTCGAGGAATGGCGGGCGGCGCGCGCTCGCGCCGAGCGTGAAGGCATGCCGCGCGAGCGAGTCTGGCTCGATCCCGGGATTGGCTTCGCCAAAAACGCGCGCCAGTCGTTCGCCCTATTACGAGGGCTCGAACGGCTGGCGGGCGAAGGTGTGCCCGTCGTGCTCGGCGCGAGCCGGAAAAGCTTCATGAGCGCCGTCGATCCAGCGCCGGCGAGCGAGCGTCTTGGGGGATCCATCGCGGCCGCGCTCTTGGCGGTCGAGAGCGGAGCGCGCGTGTTGCGCGTTCACGATGTGCGAGAGATGAGACAGGCCCTGGCAGTGGCACGCGGCATCCGTGTTGGCCTGGGAGAGGCAGGCGCACATGCTTGACGTCCTGCGCACCTACATCGAGGAGCGAACGCTGCTGCAGCTGGCGCGCGACGCCCTCGACATCTTCCTCGTCTACTACCTCATCTATCGCGCGCTGCTCGTGCTGCGCGGCACCCGCGCCATGCAAATCGGCATGGGCCTCGGGGTCATCCTTTTGATTTATGCCGTGGCGCGGGTGCTCGCCCTCGTCACCATGCTGACGATCCTGAGCGCGCTGCTGCCCAGCATGATCCTCATCATCGTCGTGGTGTTCCAAAACGACATCCGGCGCGGCTTACAACGCGTCGGCAGTCGAGCTTGGTTCGGCCACTTGGTGCGTTGGCAGGAATCGCAAGTCATCGACGAGGTCGTCGACGCGGCCACCGATCTCGCACGACACCGCATCGGTGCCCTAATCGCCTTCGAACAAGACGCGAATCTGGACGAGTTCGTCGGTGTGCACAAAGGCCACCTCGTCGACGCGCAAGTCACGGCCGAGCTCCTGGTCTCGCTCTGCGTTCCGGAAGCCGTCAACAAGCTCCACGACGGCGCGATCATCATCCGGAACTATCGCATCGCGAAGGCCGGCGTCTTCTTCCCCATGCCCGAAGGGCGCGTGGTAGACGACAGCTTCGGCTCGCGACACCGCGCAGCGCTCGGCATCACCGAGGAGACCGACGCGGTGGTCGTGATCGTCAGCGAAGAGCGAGGCACGATAAGCTTCTGCTTCAACGGCAACATCGCCTCGAACCTCGACGGTCCCAAGCTCAAGACCATGCTCGAGGCCATCTTCAGCCCACGCGTCCGCAAGAAGACCCGCAAGGTGGCGCCGAAACGCGAGGTCCCGCGCGAAGTGCCGCCTGAAAGCGTGCGCACGCCCGAACCCGCCAAGTCCGGGCGCCACAGCGATCCGGACCTGGATCACCCGCGCATCAGCTTGGTGGCGGATTCCTCCGAAGGAACTGCGCCGATTCGCACTCGCAGCGAACCCCCGCCCCCCTTGCGTCAAACCCCGTCGGTAATGCCCGGCCCGGCGACGCCGCTGCGCACCCCTGTCGGCCCGCGCGTGGCACCGCGTGCGGAGACTTTGGAAGTGGAGATCATCCCCGACCGTAAGTCGCGGAGCGATGAATGACGCGCCTCCTCGCCTGGCTATTGACGTTCGCCAAGGAGTCCGTCAGCGAAAACGTGGGGCTCAAGGCCATTTCGATGGGCTTCGCCGTAGCGTTGTTCGCGTTCCTTTACGGCCAGCAGGACGAGCAACTGCGCACCTTGCCGGTACCGGTCGTCTTACGACCCCCCGCCGAGGGTTCGGATCGCGAGCTCATGACGCAAATCCCGGCCAGCATTCATTTGACGCTCCGCGGCCCGGCGCGCGCGCTCGACAAGTTGGCACAAGAAGGCGTGCCCCCCATCGAAATCGACCTGCGCAGCGGCAATCGCGAGCAGATCATCTTCGAAGATCGACGCTTTCAGCTTCCGCCGGACACGAAAGTTAGCATCATCGATCCCCCCAGCATCGATCTCGACTGGGAAGACGTAGTCGCGCGCCAAATTCCGGTGCAAGCATCAGTCTCAGGGCAGCCTGCGGCCGGCTTCGTGGTGAAAGGCGAGCCCGATCCGGACCCTGCGCAGCTCACCGCGCGAGGGCCGCGCAGCCTGGTGGAGGTCATGCAGTCGGCGCGGCTGGCGCCCTTCGACGTCTCCGGCCTGAGCGAGGGCGTTCATCGGCGACACATCGCACTCGACGCGCCGCCTGCCCGCGTGCGCTTCATCGGGCCAAGCTCGGTGACGGTCTCGGTGACCGTTGCGCGGCGACTCGCCGAAGCGCGCTTCGACAATCGCCCGGTCGAGATCAGCGGTGTCCCGGCGGGGAGCAGCGCGCCACGCGCGGTGGACGTGGTCGTGTTCGGCTCACCCGAAGTCGTGCACGCACTCAAGGCCGAGCAAGTCGTGCCCCGCGCTGACCTCAGCCAGGTCCCTGGGCTCGACTTGAAAGAGCAGCGTCACGGCTCGGCCATCGTCAAGCTGCGAGTCGAGCTGATGCACGCCGAGGCTGAAATTCAGCCGCCGAGCGTCAACGTTCGCTGGTAAACAGGCTTCAATCGCCGGCGTACTCAGGATCGCGCGCGCCTTCGTAGTCGCCGTCTGGTTCGACGAAAATGCGCTTCATGCGCGGCTCGGCGGCACGGATCCGCGCTTCCAAATCGTCGATCACGCGCTCAACCTCCGATACCGGCGCCGCCGGTGGGAAGCGCACTTTGAGCGCCAGAAGCACGGATGCCGGGCCCAAATGAAGGCTCAGCAGCTGCGTCACGGCCAACACCCCCGGTGTGGCGAGCGCGACGCGCATCACTTCTTGGCGCGCCTGTTCGTCAATCCCTTCGCCGATCAGGAGCGAGCGCGTGTCGCGCGCCAGCAGTAGCCCGATGCCACACAGCAGACAGCCGATCAGAATCGACCCCACGCCATCGGCCGCAGCGCTCTTCATCGACGCGCTGACGGCGAGCGAGGCGAAAGCAATCAAGAGGCCGATGACCGCGCCGGTATCCTCCAACAAAACCAGTGGAATGACCGGATCTTTGCCGCCAAATAGGGCCTGAAAGACGCTGCGTCCCTGCCGCCCTTTGTTGAACTCGCGCAAGGCGACCATGAAACTCGTGGACTCGAGTAGCAGCGAAACCCCCAGCACGAGCAGCGGAGCCCACAGCGAGCCGCCATGTTCACCCCCCGCCATCAACTTGTGGGCGCCTTCCCAAATCGCGAATACGCCGCCCAAGAAGAATAGCAGTAGCGACACGATGAAAGCCCAGAAGTAGCTTTCGCTATCGCGCCCGAACGGATGCAAAATGCTCGGCTTCTTGCCGGCCAGGCGCATGCCGAGCAGCAACAGCGCTTGATTCGACGTATCGGCGACCGAGTGAACGCCCTCGGCGAGCATGGTGGCGCTCCCGCTGAGCAGCGCTGCCACGAGCTTGGCCACCGCGATGCCGGCATTCGCCGCCAAGGCGGCTTTGACTGTCTTTTCTGGATCCGCGCCGTGCGTGCTCACGGCGCCGAGGTTAGTGCGTTGCCCGGCGGGTCACAAGCGAGGCTGGGGTCCGGACGCGCCCTCGATTCGTCGAATTGGCCGCGCGCCAGCAAGGTGCGGGAGCAGGGAGCGTATGGGGAGTTTGGAAGGATCCGGGCATCAGGCCAAGGGCACGCGCCAGCGTGCAGGGCTGGCTTGCCGGGCACGAGGGTTTAAAGCGTCGCCGGTCCCGCTGTCATGGCGTGGAAATCTGAATATCGTCAAACTCGATGTTCAACGTCTTCTTGCTACCGAGACCGATGTAGCCCGATGCGACGGAGGCACTGGTGTCGGTATCGGTGATGTTGATCGCTTCAGTGCCGTCGACGCTGAGCGTGAGCTTCACCTGACCCGGCGCACCCGAGACGCTGAACTTCAGGGCGTACCAAGTGTTGGCAACGAGGGAGAGATTCTTCGTGCCGTTGGTCTCGTCGACCAAGCCGCCGTCCTTGTAAATTCCGACACTACCCTTCGCGCACAGGCTTGCCTGGTAGTTCGGATTGCTGCTGCCCTGAAAGCGCGCCACGAGGCCGCCGCAGTTGCTCGTGCTCGTTCCAGCGAAGTCGATGACCTTCACGCGCGCGCTGATCGTGACGTCCGTCCAGCTGACGTTGCCCGCGTAAGCCCAGGCCTCTGAACTCGCTTTTTGGTTCAGCACCTGCGAGCCGTCCGCGACCACCGTAAAAGCCGAGGGCGTGGCAATCCAGGCCGGATTCTGGGTGATGTTGCCATCTTCGAAATTGTCGCAGAGCACGAAGCCCGCGCAGCTACCGCTCGCGCCACTCGCGCCGCCCATTGCGCCCGTTCCCGCGGTTCCGCCTGCGCCGCCCGTCGCTGCTTTTCCGCCGGAGGCTTCACCGCCCGAGGTCGCGCCGCTGGCGGAAAAAGCGGCGCGACCTCGGCCGGTGCAGCCTCCGGCGGAAAA